>NZ_JAJAFY010000004.1:0-196390 GCF_025384885.1 Photorhabdus kleinii | reverse complement strand
CTGACAGGGGTTTCTCTGGTGATTCTGGATGAATTCCATGAGCGCAGCTTGCAGGCTGATTTTGCGTTGGCATTGTTGCTGGATGTACAGGCAGGGCTACGGGATGATCTGCGAATTTTGATCATGTCAGCGACGCTGGATAATCAGCGGCTCTCTTCTTTATTGCCTGATGCGCCAGTGATTATTTCAGAAGGGCGAAGCTTTTCTGTGACCAGACATTATTGTCCTTTGCCTGCTCACCAACCTTTTGAACAGTGTGTAGCCACCGTCGTATTGCGGTTACTACAACAGGAGCAAGGTTCTGTGCTGTTGTTTTTGCCGGGCAGCGGGGAAATTCAACGGGTGTTTGGACTTCTTAAAGAGATAGTTGCTGAGGATACCGATCTTTGCCCGTTATACGGTGCGTTGTCATTGGCTGAACAACAAAAAGCTATCGAGCCTTCATCACGTGGACGCCGTAAAGTTGTTTTGGCGACTAACATTGCAGAAACCAGTTTAACGATTGAAGGTATTCGACTGGTGATTGATAGTGGTCTTGAACGCACGACGCGTTTTGAACCCAAAAATGGATTGACTCGCTTGATCACTCAACGCATCAGTCAAGCTTCTATGACACAACGAGCTGGTCGAGCGGGACGGTTGGAAGCCGGTGTTTGTTGGCATCTATTCAGCCAAGAACAGGCAGAAAGAGCGGCAGAGTATAGTGAGCCCGAAATTCTGAATGCTGATCTCAGTGGCTTATGGTTCTCCTTATTGCAGTGGGGATGTCATGATATTTCCCAATTGTACTGGCTAGATATGCCTTCTGACGCAGCGTTGGCAGTAGCCAAATCGCTGTTATTACAGTTAGGTGCAGTCAATAACAATGGTCAGTTAACGTCCAGAGGCAGAAAAATGGCGGAATCCGGCAGTGATCCGCGCTTGGCTGCAATATTATGTGCAGGGTTGGAACAAGGGGCCGATATGCTGGCAACCGCAGCTATGCTGACCGCGATTCTGGAAGAACCGCTCCGTGGTGGCCAGCCGGATATCACTTATTGGGTTGAGCAGCGACAAGCTCATTGGTTACGGCGGGCAAAGCAGTTAGCTAGGAATATGGGCGATCATTTTGGTGAGCCAGACGGTGGATTTGTTGCAATGCTATTAGCCCAAGGTTTCCCTGACAGAATAGCCAAAAATCGGGATAAGGGAGGGCGTTTTCAACTGGCTAATGGTTTGGGGGTGATGATCGATGATGAAGAAAAGTTATCTGGCGAATCGTGGCTAGTGGCTCCTTCATTATTACAAAACAGCAGAAATCCTGATGCGCGTATTTTGCTGGCTTGCCCTCTGGATATTGAACGGCTGATACAACAGCAGCCGAATTTATTTAGCGAGCAGAGTGTCGTTGAATGGGATGATAACAAAGGGACATTGCGAGCATGGAAACGACTGCAATGTGGGTGCTTGACAGTAAAAGCCCAACGATTGGCAAAGCTTTCAGATGAGCAATTACAGCTGGCCCTGCTAAACTGGTTACGCAGTGAGGGATTACATGAGCTCAACTGGTCACCTGCGGCAGTTCAGTTGTGCATCCGTATCCAATGTGCGGCTAAATGGTTGCCTGAAATGCAGTGGCCGGCAGTAGATAATGATGCATTAATGGTTTCTCTTGATGATTGGTTGATGCCGTTCCTTACTGGTGTGCGTGATTTGAAAGGGCTGAAACAGATTGATTTGTTGCCGGCACTGGAAAGTTTACTGGATTGGCAACAACAACAGTGTCTGGATAATGAACTGCCTATTTATTATACTGTTCCAACTGGCAGTCGGATAACAATCCGTTATTTCAGTGATAAACCACCGGTATTATCTGTTCGGATGCAGGAAATGTATGGTGAGCAGCAAAGCCCATCTCTGGCAAAAGGGCGGGTGGCTGTGGTGCTTGAACTATTATCGCCAGCCCAAAGGCCATTGCAGATTACGCAAGACTTAGCCGCTTTTTGGCGAGGCTCGTATCGAGAAGTGCAAAAAGAGATGAAAGGGCGTTACCCAAAACATCCATGGCCGGATGATCCGGCAAATACATTACCCACTCGGCGGGTAAAAAAATATTCGCAGTAGAATTTAACAACTTTTTGCCGGCGAATAGATTCACTAAAAGATATGAATATCAATTAATTAGCATCTAAGCGGCTTTGGAGAATTTTGGAATGTCTGGTGAAGATCGTCAACCAATCGGACGTAAAGGCAAAAAGCCGGTACCCCGCCGTAAACGGCCGTTAAAAAGACGATATCTGTTGGATGACGATGATAATGGCTATGAAAATGATGATGACTACGATGATGAAGAGGATCAACCCATGACAAAGAAAGGAATGTATTCCCGTCCACCTAAGAAAAAGTGGCGTTGGTTCTGGTTGTTATTCAAGATATTTATTATTTTTGCCGTATTATTGGCGGCTTATGGTGTCTATCTGGATGCCAAAATCCGCGATCGCATTGATGGAAAAGTTTGGGAGTTACCGGCGGCAGTTTATGGCCGCATGGTTAATCTTGAACCGGGCATGAACTACAGCAAGAAAGAGATGGTACACCTGCTGGAAGGAATGCAATATCGTCAGGTGACGAAAATTACCCGTCCAGGAGAGTTTTCTGTCAGAGGCGAAACCATTGAAATGTTGCGCCGTCCGTTTGATTTCCCTGACAGTAAAGAGGGGCAGATCCACGCTTTGCTGACTTTCAGCGATAACCGTTTGGCGGGGATCGAAAATCTGGAAAATCAGCGTCAGTTTGGGTTCTTCCGTCTTGATCCGAAGCTGATTACCATGTTGCAGTCCCCCAATGGGGAGCAGCGGTTATTTGTGCCACGTTCTGGTTTCCCCGATTTACTGGTTAACACCTTGCTGGCGACAGAAGATCGCCATTTCTATCAACATGATGGTATCCGCATCCTTTCTATCGGGCGTGCGTTTCTGGCTAACTTGACGGCGGGACGCACTGTTCAGGGGGGAAGTACCCTGACGCAGCAATTGGTGAGAAACTTGTTTCTGACCAATGAACGTACCTTGGTGCGTAAAGCGAATGAAGCTTACATGGCGGTTTTGATGGATTATCGCTATAGCAAAGATCGGATTCTCGAATTGTATCTGAACGAAGTTTATCTGGGGCGAAGTGGTGGTGAACAGATCCGGGGGTTCCCGCTGGCGAGTCTTTATTATTTTGGCCGTCCGGTGGATGAACTGAGTTTGGATCAGCAGGCGTTGCTGGTCGGAATGGTGAAAGGTGCTTCACTCTATAACCCGTGGCGTAATCCGACACTAGCTCTCCAGCGCCGTAATGTGGTGCTCAAGCTGTTACAAAATCAGCAAATTATTGATGAAGATCTTTATAAATTATTGAGCGCTCGTCCACTGGGGGTAAAACCGAAAGGTGGGGTTATTACCCCACAACCGGCGTTTATGCAGCTAGTTCGTAAGGAGTTGCAGGACAGACTGGGGGATAGAGTGAATGACCTGTCCGGCGTGAAAATCTTCACTACATTGGACCCGGTATCTCAGGAAGCGGCTGAAAACGCAGTAGAAGAGGGAATTGCCAGCCTGAGAAAAACCCGCAAAATTGCTGACCTTGAAGGGGCAATGGTGATTGTTGATCGCATCAGTGGTGAAATCAGGGCGATGGTTGGGGGTTCTCAACCTCAGTATGCTGGATTTAACCGAGCGATGATGGCACGTCGTTCAATTGGTTCATTGGCAAAACCTTCTACTTATTTGGCGGCATTGAGTGAACCTGATCAATATCGGTTGAATACTTGGCTGGCGGATGAACCTCTTGCGGTAAAACAGCCGAACAGTAAGGTTTGGGAACCGAGAAATTATGACCGTCGTTTCCGTGGGCGTGTCATGTTAATAGATGCGCTGGCGAGTTCATTGAATATTCCTACAGTGAATCTTGGGTTGGCGGTTGGCCTTGATCATGTCAGCAACACCTTGATCCGGCTTGGCGTACCGGAGGAGGTGATTCAGCAGGTTCCAGCGATGTTACTGGGTTCTCTTAGTTTGACGCCATTAGAAGTAGCGCAGGAATACCAGACGATGACGAGTGGTGGCAACCGTGCGACACTTTCCGCATTACGTTCTGTTATCACGGAAGATGGCACGGTGATATATCAGAGTTACCCACAGGCTGAACGGGCTGTACCGGCTCAGGCCGCTTATCTGACGCTGTATGGTATGCAGCAGGTTGTGGCGAGAGGGACTTCTCGTTCTCTGACGGCCAAGTTTGGTCGTTATAATCTGGCAGGTAAAACGGGCACTACCAATGATCTGCGTGATAGCTGGTTTGCAGGAATCGATGGTAAAGAAGTGGTGATTGCATGGGTTGGTCGTGATAACAACGAACCGACTAATCTGACGGGGGCTACAGGGGCGTTGAACGTATATCGCCGTTATCTGGAAAATCAGACTCCGCTGATGCTGAATAACATTCCACCAGAAGGCATTGTCGATATGGCGGTTAATCAGGATGGTAGCTTTAGCTGTAGTGGCAATGGTTGGAGAACATTACCGGTTTGGACTTATGATCCACAGAGTTTGTGCCAGCAGACAGCAGTGTCAGAGCCTGTTCAGCAACAAGAACAAGCACCGGGCTGGTTGCGGGAGATGTTTGGTCAATAATGAATATTTGATGAAATGAATAACAAAGCGCTGATCTTCTGGTCAGCGTTTTGATTTTATGAGTTTACCGGCTTCCTAAACATACCGCGCCATTATCTTTTCGACTTTACATTATTATCGCAATAGCGGTGATCCCCACATTTGTTGTGTAATTGCATGTAATTTTTTGCAAAATGTGATATTTTACACCTGTTGGAGACAATAAAATCAGCAATTTTCAGAATATTCCTATATGTTTTTTAAGTGAAATATGATGAATTTATTTAGCTGATTTGCGAGTAGATGTATTAGCATTTGAACAAGTTGTATAGACGTTTTCTGGAATATTTTTTCTAATTTTCTACCTTTATTGGATAGTGGTTAATAAACCGTTATCCGTGCTTATATACTAGAGGTCAGATATGAATAAAGAGGTTATATACCCGTTATCTTTCAAGTTGCCTCTTTGTTGGCTGCACTCACTCACCCCAGTCACATAGTTCGCTATGCTCCCGGGGATTCGCTCCCTTGCCGTCACGATGCATCTTGAAATCCATAGGGTATAAATAATGGCAATCAATATTGAAGCGTTAATAAATAGCCTAAAAATCTTATCAGGAAATTTTTAATGAAGGTCTAATTTCTTATAAGAGTAAGTCTAGAGGAGATTCACAACGCTAATATCTTTTGAATTTGTAAAACTGGTAATCATACTGTTTACGTGGATTACCTTATTTCAGTTTCTACCGATATCAACTCATTTCATAATGTTCCATATATAGGATATTATCACTGTTAAAGTCTATAATGTTTTTTTAATAGGACATTAACATACAAGGTTTAGATTGATATATAATGTTCTGATAATTGCTCATTATGGATAATAATGGTTTTAATGTGTCATTTTGGGGGCGTTATGATATCACATGAAAAAACGGCTTCAACAATTGCAGAAGGCTACTAAGAAGAATGTGCTTTAACATTATTGCTAGAAATCATGATGATCACGCTAAAAACTTCGCGTTTATATTAAAAGACAAAAAATGGGATTTGGCTCCGGCCTACGATTTAGCCTACAGTTACAAGCCTGACAGTAGATGGGTAAACAGCCACTGGATGAGTTTAAACGGTAAAAGAGACAACTTCACTCGGCAAGATTTTTATTCATTGGAAAAACTAAGCCCGCTGTTCACCAAAAAAATGGCCAATGGGATTATTGAGGAAACCATAGAAAAAGTCTCTGCTTGGAGTAAGATAGCCGCTGATTTTGGTGTATCAAAATCGTTGATTGATCTAGTTGATACAAATTTGAGATTGAATATCTAATATTGAAATTCTTATTTTCAAAAACAAGCTATAAATATAGGCAGCTTAGGAGTTGTTGTTAAAAAAGCCCTGCATTACAGGACGTTTGTGTGAGAGGCTTGATGCAGATGGGGATTATGTGTTTGCCGATGCTGATTTATCAGCTTGAGCCTGTTTCCGGCTCTTCGGCTTCCTATTCAGCGGCCTGACCATTACTTTCGTTCAACTCTTTGGCTGATGCGGCAGCATGACGCCCCAACGTGGATGCCATTTTGCAAGAAATTGGACTATTTAATTATATCGATATAGAAAAGTGATGAAGAAGAATTATTTACTAACCTGAGCATAGAACCTATATAGATTACTCCAACTCCTTTCTAGTCATTTGGGGTGATTTTTATCAATAAGCTCTAAAATATCCTATGTGAATTTTCATATAATCCAGAACTCTATTCCAAATAAGCTATTGATAGCGTCATCAGATATTATGAGCGATTAATGATGCCATTGTATCTGGTTAGGAAAAAGAGAATATCGGTTATTTTTATGATTAAGATTTTTTAGATATATATTTAGACGAATAACAGGTAAATAGTTAATGAATAAGCTTTATGGATGAAGCTCATTATCTGCTTAAATGGCTGTTAATTTTATGTGATTTTATATTGTTCATCAATTAAAAAATTTTCATATTTTATCGCTGTTTTGATAACAAAATCAAACAACGTTATTAATGATTTTCGATGCCCATATGCTAACATGATTAAAAATTTGTTATTTTATAATTACGGACATAATAAATAATCACATGTGTAAATAATTTGATATTATATTTTCAAGGAGATATATGAAAAATGCAGCGCAAATTGTAAATGAGGCTTTAAATCAAGGAATTACTCTGTTTGTTGCTGATAACCGATTACAATACGAAACTAGCCGTGATAGTATTCCTGCGGAATTGTTTAGTGAATGGAAAAATTATAAACAAGAGTTGATCGACTTCTTGAGCCAGATCGATGCAGAAGAAGAAATTCAAACATATCAATTACAGAATATCCAACGTGATGGCCATGCAGAACATTATCCACTCTCATTTGCTCAACAACGCCTGTGGTTTATCGACCAACTTACCGAAGGTAGCCCCCAATATAATTGTCCTGGATATTTGAGATTACGGGAACAACTGAATTTCAATGCTTTTAAGGCTGCTGTAGAAACGTTGCTTGAGCGCCATGAAGCGTTACGTACCCATATTAAAATTATTGATAATGAGCCACGGCAAGTCATAACACATTCCTATGATTTACCCATTACACTACATGATCTGACTGCATTCTCTGAAACTGAGCAAGAATCTCAAGTCAAAAGATTCAGTAAAGAAGAAGATAACTTGGTTTTTAACCTCAGTACTGATTTGATGTTGCGTATTCGCCTGATAAAGCTGGCTGAAAATGATTATGTGATTATCTATACCATTCACCATATTGCCTGTGATAGTTGGTCAATAGAAATCTTTATCAATGAACTTATCACCTTATATCGTGCGTATAATAAAGGAGAAATAGCCCCATTACCGCCACTTAAAATCCAATATACCGATTATGCTCAATGGCAACGAAATTGGCTGCAAGGTGATATTCTCAAAAAACAATTGGATTATTGGCAAACCCAGTTATCAGGTATTTCTCCACTTCACCGTCTTCCACTGGATAACCCACGACCAGAGAAACAGAGTTTTGAGGGGCATCTTAATGATCAACGTATTTCAAAGGATTTAACACAAGAAATAAGAGCATTATGTCACCAACATGAAGTCACATTATTCATGTTTCTGGAGACAGCCTTTGCCGTATTGTTGAGTCGTTACAGTAATGAAAAAGACATTCTGGTCGGAACACCACTTGCAGGGAGAAGACACCATGATATTGAGCCTTTGATTGGTTTTTTTGTTAACTCTCTGGTGATCAGAACGGATTTATCCGGCCAGCCCACTTTCAGTGAGTTATTAAAGCAGAACAGTCGCACTATCTTGGATGCGTATGCACATCAAGATTTGCCATTTCAAATGCTGGTAGAAAAAATGAGTCCGGGACGAAACTTAAATTATAACCCTATATTCCAAATCGCTTTTACTCTGGAGAATACTCAACGTGATACGATACTGGCGCGGGATAATAATATTGAGTTTGAAGAACGTCTTCTTTTAAAAGTCCGATTTGATTTGGAAATTCATATTTATGAAGAAGAGGAGGGAGGATTATCCCTTTTATGGGTTTATGACAGCAGCTTATTCAAAAATATGACTATTGGAAGATTACTCGCTAATTATGAAACCTTGCTTGCTAATATTGTTAGTGTCATGAAGCCATGTATTGGCTCCGATCTGATACACAGGGAACCTTCTGTCCATGAGATTCCACTATTAGCAGAAGCTGAAATACACACTTTATTACATGAATGGAATGGCCTACAGGATCGTAGCCAGCATGGAGGCTGTTTTCATGAACTGTTTGAGGAGCAAGTTGCCCGATATCGTGAAAGAACAGCAGTTATTTTTGACGGCAATTCATTAAGCTATCAGGAACTAAATAAACAAGCTAACCAACTCGCTCATTACTTGACAGAGCAAAAGATCAAACCAGAAGCATTGGTCGCGCTCTGTATTCCTCGTTCAATACGCGCTGTAGTAGCGCTACTGGGGATTATTAAAGCAGGGGGAGCTTATTTGCCGTTAGATCCCAGCTATCCGAAACCTCGTCTTCAATATATGTTGGAACACAGCGAAGCTGAATTCATTCTGACCGAAACAGATTTGATAGAAAAACTCCCAATCAGCCAGCAGAAAGTCGTCTGTTTGGATACGGAGACAATGCAATCACAATTGCAGCACATGCCTACGGATAATATCGCTGAACGCCCATTCCCAATAACGGAAAATAATCTGGCTTATGTCATTTATACCTCTGGTTCTACGGGTAAACCGAAAGGGGTTATGTTGGAACATAAGGGGTGGGTAAATCTGGCACTTTCACAGGCGGGTTTATTTGGTGTTGATTCATATAGCCGGGGATTGCAGTTCGCTTCCTGGAGTTTTGATGCCATGATCTTAGAAATATCTATGACACTGGCGTATGGAGCAGCACTTTATTTAATTTCAGAAACCCAACAGCATACCCCTGAATATTTGGATGAGTTAGTTGATAAACATCAGATTACCCATGCTGTATTACCACCTGCTTTGCTGCCTTACCTGGACTTTAATAAATGGCGTTCCGTTTCAACCTTACTTTTAGCAGGGGAAGCTGTACCACCACAGAGCGCTGTTCGTTGGTCACAGGGCAGAAAACTGTTCAACGTATATGGCCCGACAGAGTGTACTGCCATTGTGACTTCGGGCTTATTAACTGATGACAAAATTACGATTGGGAAACCATTGCCCAATACCGTTATCCGTATTCTTGATCCATCAGGCAATCTAGTACCTATTGGTGTTGCCGGGGAATTATGTATTGGTGGCATCCAACTGGCGCGCGGGTACTTGAATGCCCCTGAAACAAACGCAACGAAATTTATTACTGATTTAACGGACAAATCCCAATCCCTACGTTTATACCGAACGGGAGATTTAGCCCGTTGGTTGCCTGATGGTAGTGTGGAATTTATTGGCCGGATTGACTCTCAAGTCAAGATTAGAGGATTTAGGATTGAGTTGGAAGAAATCGAAACTGCACTGGTAGGACATGACGCCTTAAGCAGTGCTGCGGTTATTACTTATGGGAACGATAAGAGATTGATTGCCTATGTTTGTCCAACCAAAGATTGGCTGGATAAAAAAGGGCTGAAATTTAATGCCGACAACGCATCTCAGTCTTCCGATATTAAAACTGAACTTTCGGAGCTACTTGAATCAGCACTGAAAAAACAATTACCAGAATACATGGTTCCAAGCCTTTATATTCCGCTGGAGCGAATGCCACTCACGTTAAATAACAAAGTGGACAAAAAAGCGTTGCCTATTCCAAATGAAAATGATTTCCGCCAACAAAGTTATGTTGCGCCAAGAAATGAAGTGGAGAGAAAAATTAGCCAGTTATGGCAAGAAGTGTTGGGCGTTAGCCAAGTCGGCATTTATGACAACTTTTTTGTGCTGGGTGGTCACTCTCTTCAGGCAACCCGCCTTATCAGCTTAATACGCAATGATCTAAACATTGAAATACCGTTGAGCAGTGTCTTTGAGCATCCAACACTTGAGCGATTAGCACGAATCGCCACGATTCATCAGGTTAAAGAAAAAAGAAAGCATTTCCAGGCTGGGCAAGAGACAACACAAGAACTATTGGAAGGTGATATATGAAAAATGCAGCACAAATTATCAATGAAGCTTTAAATCAAGGGATTACTCTGTTTGTTATTGATAACAAACTGAAATATAAAACCAGCCGAGATAGCATTCCTCCGGAACTGCTCAGTGAATGGAAACAACATAAACAAGAATTGATTGATTTCCTGAAGCAAATCGATTCAGAAGAGGATTCGGACACTCACCGACTGCAAGGTATTCCGCGTTATGAGCGTGCGGAACATTACCCACTTTCATTTGCTCAACAGCGTTTGTGGTTAATCGATCAACTTACCGAAGGCAGTCCGCAGTATAACTGCACAGGTGATTTCAGGTTGAGAGAGTCGCTTAATCTCAAAGCTTTTGAGGCGGCTATAGCAACATTGCTTGAACGCCATGAATCGCTGCGTACTTATTTCAAAATTATTGATAATGAGCCCCGGCAGGTTATCGCGACTTCTTATGATTTGCCTATTACAATACATGATCTGTCCACACTTTCAGAATTTGAGCAGGAACAACAGCTTAAACAACTCGGTGAGCAGGAGTGGAAACAAGCTGTTAATCTCAGCACCGACCTGATGCTGCGTATTCGGTTGCTGAAATTAACAGATGATGATTATTTCATTCTCTATACGATTCATCATATCGCCTGTGATGGCTGGTCGTTAGCAATCTTTATCAGTGAGCTGCTGACATTATATCGTGCTTATTGCCGAGGCGAGGGTAATCCTCTGCCGCTATTACAAGTTCAATATACTGATTATGCCCAATGGCAACGGGACTGGCTGCAAGGTGATATTCTGCAAAAACAACTGGATTACTGGCAAAACCAATTATCAGGTATTTCTCCACTTCACCGTTTTCCACTGGATAATCCACGGCCAGAAAAACAAAATTTTGAAGGAAATGTTCATCCACAACGTATTTCAAAAGCTTTGACCCAAGAAATACGAGCACTGTGCGCCAAACATGAAGTGACGTTATTTATGTTTTTGGAAACGGCTTTTGCTGTGTTGTTGAGTCGTTACAGTAGTGAAAAGGATATTTTGGTTGGAATGCCACTTGCAGGGCGAAGACACCGTGACACTGAGTCTTTGATTGGATTTTTCGTCAATTCACTGGTGATCAGAACGGATTTATCCGGTCAGCCTACATTCAGTGAACTATTAAAACAAAATAGTCGTACGATCCTGGATGCTTATGCACATCAAGACCTGCCTTTTGAGATGCTGGTGGAGAAAATCAGTCCAGAACGGAATTTAAATTATAATCCTATTTTCCAAATCATGTTTGCAGTACAGAATAATCAACGGGATACAACTCTGGAGCAGGATAGTATTGTTACATCTAAAGAACGTTCCCTTCTGACCACTCGATTTGATTTGGAAGTCCATATCTATGAAGAAGACCAAGGTGAGTTATCCATTGGATGGATCTCTGACACCAGCCTGTTCAGAAATGCGACCATTAACAGATTAATCGCCAATTACGAAATTTTGCTGACCAATATTGTTGATGTGATGAAGCATCATGTTGGTATCAACGAGCCGTCCGTTCATGACATTCCATTATTGGCGGATGCTGAACGGAATACCTTACTGCATGAATGGAGCGGGCCACAAATTCCTTATCCGACCGGGAAATGTTTCCATGAACTCTTCGAAGAGCGGGTATCACAACACCCTGAAAAAAATGCACTGATTTTGGGCGATGACACCCTGAGCTATCAGTCATTAAATGAGCAAGCTAACCAATTGGCACATTATCTGCTTGAACAAGGGATCATACCGGACACGTTGGTTGCACTTTGCATACCAAGGTCATTGCAAGCTGTTGTGGCATTATTGGGTATTCTTAAAGCGGGTGGCGCTTATGTACCGTTAGACCCCAGTTATCCGAAAGCCCGCCTCCAATATATGTTGGATCACAGTGAAGTCGAATTCATCCTGACCGAAACTCACCTCGTTGAAAAACTGCCAATTAGCCAGCAGAAAGTGATTTGTCTGGATACAGAGATAGTACAGTCTCAGCTACAACAGATGCCTACCGATAATATTACTGAGCGCCCACTTCCGCTCACGGAAAATCATCTGGCTTATGTGATTTATACTTCTGGCTCTACCGGTAAACCGAAAGGGGTGATGCTGGAACATAGAGGGTGGGTTAATCTGGCATTCTCGCAAGCAGATTTATTTGGTATTGACTCACATTGCTGGGGGTTGCAGTTTGCCTCTTGGAGTTTTGACGCCATGATCTTAGAGATGTCTATGACATTGGCCTATGGCGCAACACTGTATTTGATTTCCGAAACCCAACGGCGTTCCCCTGAATTGTTGGATGAGGTCGTTGAAAAACATCAGATAACCCATGCTGTACTACCTCCGGCGCTGCTTCCTCATCTGAATTTTAACAAATGGCGTTCTGTCTCAACTTTGCTTTTGGCGGGTGAAGCAGTACCACCACAGATTGCTGTTCGTTGGTCACAGAATAGAAAACTGTTTAACGTATATGGCCCGACAGAATGTACATCCATTGTCACCACAGCTTTACTAACTGACGAGAAGATTACGATTGGAAAACCTTTGCCTAACGTTGTGATGCGTATTCTTGATCCGGAAGGTAATTTGGCTCCGATAGGCGTTATCGGGGAACTGTATATTGGCGGTGTTCAGTTAGCACGTGGTTACCGAAACTCACCGGAAATCACAGCAAGGCAGTTTATCCGTGATCCATGTAGCTCACACTCAACGGATGGTTGGGAAAACAGGCTTTATCGAACCGGCGATTTAGTACGCTGGACACCGGATGGTCAGTTGGAATTTATCGGCCGTGTTGACTCTCAGGTTAAGATCCGTAGTCACCGCATAGAGTTGGGTGAAATCGAGACAGTCTTGTCCGGGCATGACGCTTTAAGTAGTGCTGTTGTGATCGCTTATGGTCAAGATGAAGATAAAAAACTCATTGCGTATGTCTGCCCAAGTACAGGGTGGTTAGGTGAAAAAGCTGTTGAATTTAACGCAAGCAGCGTTGAGAACTGGACAGAAATTTTTGATGAGCAGTACCGTCAACCCATAACGGATAGTACTCAAAAAGGGAGCGCTCAGAGAGGTGATATAGTCGCATTAGACAGTGATTTCGGTGGCTGGATGAACAGCTATACTGAACAGCCGATTGCCCTTGAGCAAATGGAGGAATGGTTAGCAGGAATCATGCACAGGATTAAAGCCCTGCATCCTCATCGCTTACTGGAAATTGGTTGTGGTACCGGATTATTGTTGTATCGCTATGCTGAATGGTGCGAATCAGTGGTGGCTACCGATATTTCGGCTGAGGTTTTAAATCGGCATCAACATATTCTGCAACAACGTGGCTGGTCACATGTGCAGCTCAGAAGAGGAGATGCACTCAACTTAGGAACCTTGAGTGCTGATGAATTTGATACTGTCGTGATTAACTCTGTTGTCCAATATTTCCCTAATGTTCAATATCTGGAAAAAGTACTTGAACAGTTAATACCGGCGGTTGAAGCGGATGGGAAAATTTTGTTGGGAGATATCCGTAATTTAGATCTATTAACTGCCCATGCTACAGCGATAGAGCAAAGTCATCTTAACGGGCAACGTATTCAGGTAGGGGCGCTGGCGAACCGTATTCAGCGGCGTTTACAACAAGAACCCGAGTTTTTACTCAGTCCAACTTATTTTGCCCAATTGCCTGAGCGTTGCCCTGAAATTGGCCGGGTTGATATTCTGGTTAAACGTGGCATCGGCGACAATGAAATGTTGCGTTATCGTTACGATGTCATATTGCACAAAAGAGGTGAAAATACCAAATCTTGTAATGAATTGTTTTCAAATTGGCATAATTTCGATTCTTTTGAAAGTCTGCGTAATTTGTTACAGATGGGCACGGAGGATATATTGGGTATTTCAGGTATCCCCAATGCCAGAATTAAAGATGACCTCACTTTGGCAGAAGGGCTGCGTCACTGGTCAGCCAATCAGATGATAACGCCACCAGCAAATGTCGGCAGTTTCTCCCCACAGGCATTACAACAGGTTCAGGAATTCGAATCCTTACTGCAATATGCTGAACAATGTGGTTATCAATGCGGCATTACATGGTCACAACAGCAACTTGATTTGCTGGATGTGGTTTTTAGTCGTGGGGAGTTACCACCTGTACAAGCACATACTGACTATAATCAAACCCATTTAGCTAATTATCCGCAAATTTCGGCCATTAGTGGGGAACTTTCAGAATTACTCGAATCCGTACTGAAACAACAATTGCCAGAATATATGGTTCCAGGTCTTTATATTCCTTTGGAACGAATGCCACTCACATTAAATAACAAAGTGGACAAAAAAGCGTTACCGATCCCAAATGAAGACGATTTACGCCGACAAAACTATGTGGCGCCAAGAAATGAAATAGAAATTAAGATCGGTCAGTTATGGAAGCGGTTATTGAATGTCAGTCAAGTAGGCATCTATGACAATTTCTTCACCTTGGGTGGGCATTCACTTCAGGCAACGCGCCTTATTAGTTCAATACGTAACGAATTAGAAATAGAAGTTCCGTTGAGAAGTGTTTTTGAACACCCGACACTTGAGCAGCTATCACAGGTTGTCACTATTCATCTTATCAAAGAAAAAAGAAAACATTTTCAGGCTGGGAAAGAAACAGCACAAGAACTGTTGAAAGGTGATATATGAAAAATGCAGCGCGAATTGTCAATGAGGCTTTAGATCAGGGAATTACTCTGTTCGTTACTGATAACCGTTTACAATACGAGACCAGCCGCAGCAGTATTTCACCCGCTTTGCTCAGTGAATGGAAATGGCATAAACAGGAGTTGATTGATTTTCTGAACCAGCTCGATTCAGAAGAGCAAACTAAAACGCATCACTTTTTGCAAGATATTCAGCGTGATGGCAAAGCAGAACATTATCCGCTTTCATTTGCTCAACAACGACTATGGTTTATTGATCAACTGGATGGAAGCAGTCCCCAGTATAATTGTATGGGGGATTTCAGGCTGCGGGAATCCATTAACATAAAGGCGTTTGAGGCAGTCGTTAAGGTATTACTTGAACGCCATGAAGTCTTGCGTACCCATTTTAAAATCATCAATAACGAACCGCGGCAATTTATTGCCACTGATTATGATTTACCGATTACACATCAT
Source organism: Photorhabdus kleinii (assembly GCF_025384885.1). Taxonomy (NCBI): domain Bacteria; kingdom Pseudomonadati; phylum Pseudomonadota; class Gammaproteobacteria; order Enterobacterales; family Morganellaceae; genus Photorhabdus; species Photorhabdus kleinii. Next base: position 180,918 of record NZ_JAJAFY010000004.1, on the reverse strand, counting down.
GATTTATCTGCGTTACCTGAAACTGAGAAAAACGATCAGGTAAAACAACTCAGTAAGGAAGAAGAGAATCTAATTTTTAACCTTAATACAGATCTGATGTTGCGCATTAGGTTAATAAAATTGGCAGAAAATGATTACCTTATTATTTATACGATACATCATATCGCCTTCGATGGCTGGTCGATGGCAATATTTCTCTATGAATTTTTCACGTTATACAAAGCTTATTGTCAGGGTGAGACAAATCCGCTACCGCCGCTGAAAATTCAATATGCCGATTATGCCCAGTGGCAACAGGGCTGGCTGCAAGGTGATGTGCTGAAAAAACAGCTGACATATTGGCAGAAGCAGTTAGCCGGAATTTCACCAATCCACCGTGTGCCGCTGGATAATCCACGGCCAGAGAAACAAAATATCGAAGGGTGTTTTCATACACAACATATTTCCTCGCGGTTAACCCAAGCAATTAGAGGACTGTGTGCTAAGCATAACGTTACCTTATTCATGTTTCTGGAAACGGCTTTTACTGTATTGCTGAGCCGCTATAGTAATGAGAAAGATATTCTGGTTGGAACAGTAATTGCCGGCAGACAACATCCTGATATTGAACCGCTGATCGGTTTTTTTGTTAATTCATTGGTTATCAGAACAGATTTATCCGGTCAGCCGACGTTCAGTGGATTATTAAAACAAAACAGCCGTACCATTCTGGATGCTTACGAACATCAAGATTTGCCGTTTGAGATGTTGGTAGAAAAGCTCAGTCCGGAACGGAACCCAAACCATAACCCCATCTTCCAAATCATGTTTGCAGTACAGAATAACCAACGTGACACAATACTGGAACAGGATAATATTATTGAATCCGAGGATAATTTACTTAGAACGACTCGGTTTGATTTGGAAATCCATGTTTTTGAAGAAGAACAGACAGGAGAATTATCTATAATATGGGTTTCAAATACGAGTCTGTTCTATAGCAGTACCATTGAAAGATTTATCGCCAATTACGAAACCTTGCTTTCTGGCATTGTTGAGGTGATGACAGATGATTCAGTAAATAAAGAACCCTCCATTCATGAACTCCCATTATTGACAGAAGTTGAAAAGCATACCTTACTGCATGAATTAAATGGGCCACAGAACCATTACCCACAAGGGCGCTGCTTTCATGAGTTGTTTGAAGAACAAGTGGCACTGAATCCTGAAAAAACCGCGCTGGTTTTTGGTGAAGAGGCTTTAAGTTATCAGGCTGTTAATGCTCAGGCCAATCAGTTGGCGTATTACCTGATTGAGCAGGGTATCCAGCCAGATATTCTGGTTGCAATTTGCCTTCCCCGGTCATTGCAAACGGTGATTGCACTGCTGAGCATCCTCAAAGCGGGTGGAGCTTATGTGCCTTTGGATGCCAGTTATCCGCAAGCCCGCCTGCAATACATGTTGGAGCACAGCGGTGCTGAATTTATCCTGACCGAAACACCGCTGGTTGATAAATTGCCTATCAGCCAGCAACGCGTTATCTGTCTGGATGCTGAAACGGTACAGTCACATGTGCAAAACCTGCCCACTGGCAATATCGTTCATCGTTCAGTACCCCTGACAGAAAATCATCTGGCCTATGTCATTTATACCTCTGGTTCTACTGGCCGACCAAAAGGAGCGATGCTGGAGCACAAGGGTTGGGTGAATCTGGTACAAGCACAAGCCACGTTATTTGGTGCGGATGCTGATATTCGCGGGTTGCAGTTTGCTTCCTGGAGCTTCGACGCCGCAGTGTTGGAAATGGCAATGACTTTGGCCTATGGTGCCACATTGTATTTGATTTCAGAAACACACCGCCGTTCGCCTGAATGGTTGGATGAGATGGTTGAAAAACACCACATTACCCACGCTGTACTCCCGCCGGCGCTGTTGCCTCATTTGGATTTTAACAAATGGCGCACAATTTCAACTTTGTTGCTGGCAGGGGAGGCTGTGGTGCCGCATATTGCCGCGCAGTGGTCACAGGGCAGAAAGCTGTTTAACGTTTATGGCCCAACAGAGTGTACTTCGATTGTGACCTCCGCCTTATTAACAGCAGATAAGCGAGTGACGATTGGAAAACCGCTGCCGAATACTGTGATGCGTATCCTGAATTCCGACGGTAATCTGGTGCCTCTTGGGGCTGTCGGGGAACTGCATATCGGTGGCATTCAACTGGCACGTGGTTACCGGAATGCACCGGATATCACGGAAAAACAATTTATCCGAGATCCTTTCAGTACCAACCCGGCAGACCGACTTTACTGTACTGGTGATTTAGTACGCTGGACGCCAGAAGGTGAGTTGGAATTCATTGGCCGCTTGGATTCGCAGGTTAAAATTCGCAGCCATCGTATTGAATTGGGGGAAATCGAATCGGTGCTGGCGGGGCAGGAGATTTTAAGTAATGCTGCCGTGATCGCTGATGGTTATGACAGTGAGGATAGGAAACTCATTGCTTATGTTTGCCCGAGTACGAATTGGCTGGCGGAAAAAGCAGCCGCTTTTAATGCAGATTACCTTGAAAGCTGGACAGAGATCTTTGATGGTCGGTATCGGCGGGAGATAACAAAAAATATTGTCACCGATACTACCGATGAGAGCGATAACAATAGTGATTTTGATGGTTGGATAAATAATTATACCGGACAGCCGATCGCATTGGACCAAATGGAAGAATGGCGGGCGGGTACCATGCAGCGGATTGAATCCCTGCATCCCCGCAGCTTATTGGAAATTGGCTGTGGGGCGGGTTTATTGTTGTATCGCTATGCTGAACGGTGCGAATCAGTATTGGTCACTGATATTTCAGCGGAGGTATTGACACATCACCAGAAAATTTTGCGGCAGCGTGGCTGGTCACACGTGGAGCTAATCAGGGGAGATGCACTGAATTTAGGCACAATCACGCCTGATCAGTTCGATACCGTTGTGATGCATTCCGTTGTCCAATATTTCCCCAATATTCAATATCTGGAAAAAGTCATTACACAGTTATTGCCTGCGGTTAAAACCGGGGGGAAAATTTTACTGGGAGATATCCGTAACTTAGATTTGTTAACTGCACATGTAACAGCCATCGAGAAAAATCGCCTGAATGGGCAACGTATTTCGGTGGGTACGCTGGCAAACCGCATTCAACAGCGTCTACAGAAAGAAAAAGAGTTTTTACTGAGTCCAACCTATTTTGCACAATTGCCGACGCGTTACCCTGAAATTGGAAGAGTTGATATTTTGGTTAAACGTGGTGTTGGCGACAATGAAATGCTGCGCTATCGTTATGAAGTGATATTACATAAATGCGATAAAAATGCGGAGTTATGTTGCAATTTACCCATAACTTGGTGCGATTTTAATTCTATTGAAGATCTTCGTAATGTGTTAGAGATAGGGAAATTCGATACATTTGGTGTCTCAGGTATTCCTAATGCCCGTATCAAAGATGATTTTGATTTAGCGGAAGGGCTACGCCATTGGCCATCTAATCAGATTGTCTTTCCACTAAAAGATGCCGACGGTTTTTCTCCAGAAGCCGCGGAGCAAGTTTTGGCACTCGAATCCTTACTTCAATATGCGGAACAGTGCGGCTACCAGTGTGAACTTACATGGTCACAGCAGCAACCTGATTTACTGGATGTGATTTTCAGCCGAGGTGAATTACCTCAAGTGCAGGCGCGCTCAGATTACAGCCAGACGCATTTAGCTAATTATCCGCAACTTCCTGCTATTAGTGGAGAACTTGCAGGGCTATTGGAATCCGCCTTGAAAAAACAACTACCTGACTATATGGTGCCCAGTCTCTATATCCCATTGGAACGTATTCCACTGAATTTGAACAATAAAGTAGATAAAAAAGCGTTACCTATTCCAGATGAAAATGACTTACGTCGTCAGGCTTATATTGCACCGAGAGATGAAATCGAAGAAAAACTTTGTCAGTTATGGCAAGAACATCTAAAAATCAATCAAATTGGCATTTATGATAATTTCTTCTCACTCGGTGGTCACTCACTCTTGGCAGTTAAAATAACCGCTTCCATAAGAAATACTTTGGCCAATAATTTCAGTATGCATGAGTTATTTGCAAATCCAACCATTGATCAGATTGCCAGTGTAATTCGTCACAGTCATAAGCATGAGATATCCGCACCGAAGACAACACATAATATATCTGATCACAATACATTTGATGGAAAAATGCCTATTTCTTATTGTCAGAAAATGTATTGGTATTTTATTCAAGAAGCGCTGTTGGAGGACAGTTTCCACGTACCTATTACTTTACTGATGGAAGGAGAGTTGAATCACAGTGCGTTGGAAAAAAGTTTAAATACCATCTTAGCGCGACATGAAAGTTTGCGTTTTAAGTTTTATAAAGAAAATGGGCAAATTTTCATGCAGCCTGATAATAGTATGAAAATTAATCTTCAAGTTATTGAAGCGTTACCAAGAGGAATCGAGAGAGAACAAATCATTATTGAAATTAATAAGCTCTGGGAAGAGAAATTAAGAACACCTTTTGATGTTTATAATGGCCCGCTAATCAAGACATTCCTACTGCCTGTTTCGGAAACAATCACGGTATTATTTATTGATGTACACCATATTATCTCCGATGGATGGTCTGTCAATATCATTATGAATGAGTTTAAACAGTTATATACGGCTTATTCACAGGAGCAAGAAAACATGTTGCCACCCGTTGCCATGCAATATTCTGGTTATGTTTATGACTTGCAAGAAATCCATGCGACTGAGGCAGCTAAAAAACAAATTAAATTCTGGCAACAACAATTTTCTGATGTTAATCCAGAACGCGATTTTCCTGTTTCTTTCAGAAAACATCTGGCTTCAAAATATCGGTCTCACGCCCGCCATATCAAAATACCAGATTCGCTGGATAAAGCTGTTTTGCAATATTGTGAAACTCAGAAGATCACACCTTATATGTTATTTATGGCTTTGTTCCACACTTGTCTTTTTATGCACTCTGGTGAATCACAACATATTGTTACCTCACCAAAAGCTGACCGAACTCGCATAGAAAGCCATCAAACAATAGGGTTATTCTTGGGTGACTTGATAGTAAAATCAAATATCAGTAAGGAAATGAGCCTACAAGGAATCATTAAGCAGGTTAGTCAGTCTATTCATTGCGCCATAGAGAATTCTAATATCCACATGTCTGTCGTGATTGACGCGGTGGGAGAAAAGGCGAGGGATAATATATTTAACGTTCTGTTTAACTATTTGGATGCACAAAGTTTCTATGATTTTATCGACATGTCTAAAGATGAAAAATTATCACTGCCAAACCTTGATGTGGAAGTGATAGAGACCGAAATAATTCCTTTTGAATCATTTGGGATGAATTTCTTATACATGCCACAAAATATCAGTTGTGAACTCAATTACAATCCGGAACTGTATACAGAAGCAGTTATTGATAGGATGGCTACATATTATGAACGGCTGTTAAATGTCATCGTATCCGGCCAAGAAAAAGAGAGTATCAGTCAGTTTTATGGCTAAATTTTTCTGAGACATAAAGAGATTGGATTCAGGGATGAGGCTAATCGTGACATCTGAATACGAATATGCCGCCGTATATGATGGGAAGGATGGAAAGAATGAGCGCCGTAAGAATACGGCGCTATTATTTGAAAAAAAAGAAATTATTTCAGCTTGGCAAAGCAACGAGCGGCAGCATCAACAGTACGCTGAATATCTTCATCAGTGTGAGCAATAGACATAAAACCCGCTTCAAATGCAGAAGGCGCTAAATAAACCCCTTCATCAAGCATCAGGTGGAAGAAATGTTTAAAACGTTCAATATCGCAATTCATCACATCCTGATAACTGGATACTCTTTCTGCATCGGTGAAGAAAATACCAAACATCCCGCCGACATGATTAACCACCAGAGGAATACCGGCAGCTTTTGCTGCTTTCATCAGGCCAGCAGCCAGATTATCTGTTAGCTCAGTCAGGCGTTGATGTACACCGGGTTGAGAAACTTCTTTCAGGCAAGCAAGGCCGGCGGCCATTGCAATCGGATTGCCGGATAAGGTTCCTGCCTGATAAACAGGGCCAATGGGAGCTAATTTCTCCATCACTTCATAACGCCCGCCGAAAGCGCCAACGGGCATACCGCCACCAATGATTTTGCCAAGGCAAGTTATATCGGGTTCGACATCGTAATAAGATTGTGCGCCGGATAGAGCGACGCGGAAACCGGTCATCACTTCATCGATGATCAACAGAGCACCGAATTCATCACACAGTGCGCGCAGACCGGGTAGGAATTCAGGTAGTGGCGGTACGCAGTTCATATTACCGGCAACCGGTTCAACAATAATACAGGCGACCTCTTGCGGATATTGTTCAAACGCTTCCCTAACTGAACTTAGGTCGTTGTAAATACAGGTCAGCGTATGTTTGACGAAATCAACCGGAACCCCCGGTGAATTTGGTTGGCCGATGGTCAATGCGCCAGAACCGGCTTTCACCAGCAAGCAATCAGCATGGCCGTGATAGCAACCTTCGAATTTGATGATCTTATCGCGATGGGTATAGCCACGGGCCAGACGGATAGCACTCATGGTCGCCTCTGTGCCTGAGTTAACCATGCGCACCATATCCATTGATGGCACCAGTTCAGTCACCAACTGTGCCATTTCCACTTCCGTGGCGGTGGGGGCGCCAAAACTTAATCCTTGCTCTGCGGCTTTGATAACGGCATTACGGATAGCGCTGTGGTTATGCCCCAGTACCATTGGCCCCCAAGAACCGACATAATCGATATAGGCTTTGCCATCAACATCATAGAGATAAGCGCCATCAGCGTGTTTGATAAACAGCGGCGTGCCGCCAACACCATTAAATGCACGTACCGGAGAATTGACACCGCCGGGAATAATTTGCTTTGCCTGAGAATAAAGAATATCGGACTGGCTCATGAAAGGCTCCTGAATCTATTTTTAAGTGGGGTTGTCGTTTGCCCCTCGGATTATAATGCTCTTAGAACGATAATTCCGGGTTTATTCTTTACGTAATCAAGAAATGGTGAGTCGACAACTTTTTTATTCGCAGCAAGTGAGGATGCATTCCTCAGCATTGGGCCATGATCTGTCATAATAAAAATCCCTGTATGTGTGACATCCAATCCGGCAAGATGGGTATATATTCCTATATAATCGCCCGTTTTTAAATTCTTAATAACGGCATCGTTGACTTTATCGCCTGGAATATATTTGATATCTCTTTTGGTAACACCCAGTCCGGAGATATATTCGCTACCATCAGCCTTTTTATTCAGGCTTTTTGTGATTTTTATGTAAGAAGAACTTATTTCATCCGTTACATCTTTGGCATTTAATTTTTCTCTGATTGACCAATCTGTAAAGAAGTGTTTTCTTTGTAAAAAGCTAATCTTTCCGTCGATATATCTTGTCTGGATGAGATTTTTTACAAAATCACTTTGGTCGTTGGATTTTCTTAGCGATTCTACATAATCAAGGAAAGTAAAACAGTCTAGTCCGTTGAAGTCTATAACTAATTTTTCAGGTTCAGTAGGGGAGCCAATAAGTTTGTTGGCGGCATAAGGTGTGCCCAGTAATTGATAAGAGACGTTTTTTATTATTTCTCCGGGATTATCTTTGTTTCCCGGTTTTACTTGGTTTTCTATAATTTCATTAATTTTTTTCGAGGTATAGCTGTCAATATCGGCTTGTTTGCTATGAGCGGCACAACCTGTCAAGGTGACAGCAAGCATCAGTGGCAACATTTTTCGCATAGGAACTCCATATGGTTACTTTGAAAAATATTCAATAAAGTAACTAATCATGATGATAAATCAATATTTTTTCTTTCTTAATTGTTAATTGATTGACGGAGGGTTTAACTACACGTGACGGTTTACTGCTCTTTGAAGCTATCGTAAAAAGCCAGCGTTTGTCGCTAAGGTAGCCGCGATGGTAAACAAATGTGTGATAATTTTTTAGCGGTTAGTGTGTTGTCAAAATGACAATACTTGAACGAACTAATCAGGTATTGGATAATTCGAGTTATTAATGATCGGCAAATTTTTGTTGTCTTCTGAATATTTTTGCCGAGTTCCAGTCTGGAGTAAAAATGATGAGCGATGATATCGTATTACCTTTGCAGTTTACGGATGCCGCAGCTAACAAAGTGAAAATTTTGGTTTCGGATGAAGAAAACCCAAACTTGCGTTTACGGGTTTATATCACCGGTGGTGGATGCAGTGGCTTTCAGTATGGTTTTACCTTTGATGATCAAATGAATGAAGGTGATATGACCATTGAGAAACAAGGTGTGGAGTTGGTTGTTGATCCGATGAGCCTACAGTATTTGGTTGGCGGTTGTGTTGATTATACCGAAGGTCTGGAAGGTTCACGTTTTATCGTCACGAACCCTAATGCTAAGACAACTTGTGGTTGTGGTTCTTCTTTCAGTATCTGATTCCAGGCGATTTCCCGTAATGGGTCTGAATATTATGACCCATTTTCGGGAGTCCTCTTGCAATCCTATTAAACGATTTTGCTTTATCAATAATCTTTGTCATTCAATTGCTGGCATAGCTGTTCGGCTGCCAGAATGATGCGTGGCCCTGCGCGATGGAACCAATCTTCATGTAATGTAATCACTTTGGCATGCAATTGTGGATGCCAGAAATTTTCAATTAGTTTGACTTGTTCCTGTCCACCACTGATAACAATTATCTCAGGTTTCCTCGTGAGTATTTGTTCACGACTGACTTGGGGCCAGGGGACGGGGCTGTTGGCAAAAATATTTTTGCCGCCACAGATTGAAAGCACTTCACTTTGCAATGTATGGCCGGAAGCGGTAAACAGAGGATAAGTGCCGAATTGTAAAAAGGCCGGTTTGGGAGTTGTAGTGGCATATTTTTGTTGCAAATTGGCAAATCGTTGACGAAGTTCAGTCGCGGATTTTTTTGCTTGTTCTGGGTGAGGACTATATTCAGCGAGTCGTTCTAAATCCTGCGCTATCTGTTCGGTGGTTATGGGATCGGAATAAAAGATTTTAATGCCAAAAGCAGCAAGTTGTTCCAGTGGACGTTGGGGATTACCGCCACGCCATGCCAGAATCAGCTCAGGTTTAAGGGTAATAATGCGTTCCAGATTGATGCCTTGCCAGTTAGCTACTTGCTCAAGTTTACGGGCCTGAGGGGGATAATCAGAATACGCGCTGGCTGCGATCAGATTGTCACCTAGCCCGGCGGCATAGGCTAATTCTGTGGTTGACGGAGATAAACTGATTACCCGTAAGGGAGCTGCATACAGAGAATGGCTGAAACTACTGAGAAACAGTAAAAGCGATAATCCAATTGAACCCGTGCTTTTTATCCATTTCATTGAAGGGTGCTCTTTAAAACATTAAATATGTCGCCCGCAAACACGCCCGAAAATATTCATCAGGGCGTGTCAGTAATATATTATTTGTCTTTATTCAGAGTTGTCAGCATTGCGTTGACCATTAATGTAGATTGGCGAGCTGCCACGGCAAGAAATTCATCAAAGCTGATATGAGATTCTTTATCCGCCACATCAGAGATAGCACGTACCACTACAAATGGGGTGTTGTATTGATGGCAGACATGCCCTATTGCTGCGGCTTCCATTTCTACCGCCGTCACTTGTGGGAAAGTTTCCCGGATACGCGCTAGTGGTTCCGCACCATTAATAAATGCATCACCACTGCAAATCAGCCCACGTACTGCGTTCAGATTTAGTGAATGAATACATTTTTCTGCCAGATCAATTAGCTGGTCATCCGCCACGAAAGCTGGGGGGCATTGCGCCATCTGGCCGGGCTCATAACCAAAAGCGGTAACATCAGCATCATGATAGCGAACTTCGCGGGATATCACGATATCACCGATTTGCAGTTTTGGATCAAGGCCACCCGCTGATCCGGTGTTAATAATTACATCAGGCTGACAATGTTCAAGCAGTAAAGTTGTACCAATTGCAGCAGAAACTTTACCAATACCGGATTTTAACAGTGCGATCTCCACGCCGTTGAGCTTACCGGTATAGATTTCGCAGCCACCTCGTGACAATGTTTGGCGATCTTCAATTTGATCACGCAGTAACGTCACTTCTTGCTCCATAGCACCTATCACGCCTACTTTCATGATGTCATACTCGCTGTTGATTAATTAATCATATAAAATCATTCCGTGTTTGAGTTTAACATCTAATACGGAACAATCAGATAATCTGTAGTGTAAAACTGTGCTATCTCACAAGTCGGGGGGATAAATGTCCGGGATAGACTTTAGTCAGAAGCTTAACTATCAGCGTAAATACCGTCAGTATCATATTGATCCTAATGATGAAGAGCAGGTTATTCGCCAGTTTGAAAGCGATCGTGGGCGGATTATGAATTCAGCGGCTATTCGTCGTTTACAGCAAAAAACACAGGTTTTTCCGCTGGAAAATAATGCCGCTGTCCGCAGTCGCTTAACGCATTCATTGGAAGTGCAACAGGTTGGGCGCTATATTTCGAAAACGATTATTAATGAATTGAAAACGCGTAATTTGCTGGCTGATTACGGGTTGGATAAACGGCTATTATCATTTGAAAGTTTGATTGAAATGGCTTGTTTAATGCATGATATTGGTAATCCACCATTTGGTCATTTTGGTGAAGCGGCAATTAAAGATTGGTTTGCCAAAAAGCTCGATCTTAATTTTTCCTTGGAAAATATTAAGCGAGAAGATCGATGCGAAATCTTCGAATTGCGTTTATGTGGTGATGTGAAAAAAGATCTCTTTCGTCGCCAGTTGCGTAAAGATTTATGTCAGTTTGAAGGGAATGCTCAGGCTATCCGTATGGTGCATAGCTTATTAAAACTCAATCTGACTTATGCCCAGGTTGGTTGTATTCTAAAATATACTTGCCCTGCTTTTCGTCTTGAAGAAACACCAAATCAATTTAATTATTTGATGAAAAAGCCAGGTTTTTATTGGTCGGAGGAGCATTTTGTTCGCGAATTACGTCGTGAGCTTAAAATGGGTGAGTTCTGTCGCTTCCCACTGACTTATATTATGGAAGCAGCAGATGATATCTCTTATTGCATTGCTGATTTGGATGATGCTGTTGAAAAAACGATTTTCAGCGTCGATACACTGATGGGATATTTGGAAGAGGAGTGGCAAGAAAATGGCGGTCATCGGGCCGGGGATCTATTCGACTTAACGGTCAGAAAGGCGTACAAGGGAACTCACGGTAACGAATTACGTCGAAGCCAGCAGGATCAATTTTTTATGTATTTGCGGGTTTATATTACCGGTAAACTTGTGCCTTACACGGCTCGTCGTTTTATTGATCATCTGCCGGCTATTTTTGAGGGCTCGTTTAATCAAGCTCTACTTGAAGATAGCAGTGAAGAGCATCGATTACTTAAGACGTTGAAGAGTATTGCTTGTAAGAGAGTGTTTAATCATCCAGAAATTGAAGAATTGGAGTTACAGGGATACCGAGTTATTAATGGGTTATTGGATTTTTATTATCCGTTATTAAAGATATCCCGTCAGGATTTTGTGGAACTGAACCAGAACAATTTCCACAAGGATTATTTTATGGAAACTCGATTGCTACACAAACTTTCTACCAAACATCGTCTGGCTTATGGTGAAGCCGTGGAGAAAATTGTTGCCACTGATGAATCTGAAAAAGACCTGATGGAATTCTATTATCGTGCCCGTCTTATTCAGGATTACATCAGTGGCATGACAGATAATTATGCTTATGAAGAGTATCGTAAGTTTATTGTGTGCAATTGATATACCCGTTATCTTTCAAGTTGCCTCTTTGTTGGCTGCCCTCGCTCACCCCGGTCACATAGTTATCTATGCTCCCGGGGATTCGCTCCTTTGCCGTCGCGATGCATCTTGAAATCCATAGGGTATATTCTCGCCGCGACTCAATATTTTTTTTGCGGCGGTAAGGACATGATCAATTTCATCTGTCAGTTCCAACAATTCAGGTTCTATATCGGTTAATTGAACGCCTTGTTGTAATTGTTGTTCAATTAATTGGCAGAGAGCTTTAAGTTGTGGCACGCCGCTATAACAGCAGCTACCGTGTAGTTTATGGATCTGTTGCTGATAATCTTCCGCTGTTTCCCCTGACAAAACTTTTTCTGTGATTGTTTTAATCGTTGGCAGTAAATCTGCCAACATTTGCAACATATCTATAGCCAACTGTTCTTTTCCTATTGCCTGTTGTAATGCTAATGGCCAGTTAATATGTTGTGATTTTGGCGTTTTGACATAGCGACTTAACACTGCTCTCAGACGATCTTCATCGAGAGGTTTGGTCAGGAAATCCTCAAATGGAGATTGGTCTGTATCGCTCTTTGGTCGGCAAGTATAGGCTGTAACCGCAATGATCGGTGTACTGCGGTGTTGCGGTAGCTGGTGGATGCGGTCAGAAGTACAGATGCCATCCATACCTGGCATATGAATATCCATCAGAATGACATCAAAATGGTGAGAAGTTGCTGACTGCAAAGCTTCTTCTCCATTGTTACATAGCACTGTTTTTTCTACGGTTTCTTCCAGTAATGAACCTATTAGTTTGAGGTTGGCTGGATTATCGTCGACGGCCATGACGGTCATCGGTAAACGTGGGGGATGGACAAGCGTCTTTTGTGGTGCAACTGAGCCGGTTAGAATGAAATCGTCTTTTCCTAGCCATAAATCAAAACGGAAAACAGAACCTTTTTCTGGCTCGCTGGTAAAGCTGATATTTCCGCCCATTTCTTGGATCAGTTTCCTTGTAATGACCAGACCGAGGCCGGTACCGCCGTAACGGCGAGAAATACTGGCATCTGCTTGGTGAAAAGCCTGAAATAGATGAGGTTGCTGCTCAGGGCTGATACCGATGCCTGTATCGCTGACAATAATCTCTAAATTGATTTTATGGTGTTGCTGTTGTAGCAGATTGATCTTTATCTCCACAGAACCTTGGTCCGTGAATTTAATTGCATTACCGATGATATTGGTGAGTATTTGCTGGAGGCGCATAGGGTCACCTACAACCAGATTCGGTATTTGGGGATCAATATGGTGAGTTAGCTGAATATTCTTACTTTTGGCGCTGAGTGTCAGTAACACCATGATCTCATCAATCATATCCTGTAAAAGGAATGGAACGTTTTCCAATACCAATTTATCCGCTTCAAGCCGCGAAAAATCCAATATATCATTGATAATATTCAGTAGATGATTAGCGGAGCGCTCGATAATATACAGATATTCAGTTTGCTGTATTGTTAAAGGTGTTTTCAGTGTTTGGCGGGTAAAGCCAATTACGCCATTGAGTGGAGTACGTAATTCATGAGACATATTTGCCAGAAATTCCGTTTTTATTCTGGCCGCTTCCTGCGCGCGTTTTTTCGCTATTGCCAGCTCAACGTTCTGAATTTCGAATTGCTCCATTGTTTCCCGTAGATCCGATGTTGCTTGATCGATATCGTTTTGCATCTCTTCTTTATAGCTGGAGAGCGATTTGGCCATTGCATTGATGCCATTTTTCAGCGTATCTAATTCACCAAAATATTTCCCACTGACACGGCTGTTTAATTGTCCTTGGCGAATTCTATCGACAGTACTGACCATATCGCTGATAGGCTTTGTGATCTTACGAACCAAATGGTAGGCAAACAGTGATGCCCAACCAAGGCAAATCAGTAATAGTAATATAAAAATAACGATTTCTTTATATTGCTGTAAGTGAGCTGATCGTAAATCAAGATCAATAGCGATATAACCAATCGGATGTAAAGATGGGACATCAGAATTCTGATGATTCTGAGACAGATGGTGTTCTGAAATAATGGGCATACGTAGAATAATACTGTTTTTAACCTCCATTTTTGTCAAGGTGGTTGGCAGAGGCATATCTGGCGAGATCTGTAGTTGAGCTGAATTGTATTTATAGTTTGAGATATCAAATAGCTGATTATCATCGTTAAAAATGGCAATCGCCCGAACTATCTCAGAATTTCTGCGGTGAAGCCGGGTTATCAGTGAATTGACACGTTCACGGTTATGCAGATTGATGCCGATTTCACTGGCGATAGAAAGGGGTTCAATAATACTGATCCCGGATCGAACAATTTGGTTTTTCAGTTCACGATAGTGATAACAGAGGAATGAGATACTGAAAAACATGCCAACCAGTAAAATTGGAACTAGGATCAGGCTCATCATGCGGATGCGTAAGCTATATTTGGTCATAATCGTCCATTATGGGAAAATAAGAACTTAATAATTCATAGTCCGTAAGAATCATGGTGCAATTTTATTCCCCCAATCGCCGAACAGTAAATCGGCATATCATTACAGTCACTGCTGATAATCTGGATGCTCAGGGGCAGGGCGTAGCTCGCCATCAGGGTAAAACTATTTTTGTCACCGGATTATTGCCCGGTGAACAGGCACAGGTACAACTAACGGAAGAGAAACGCCAATTTGCCAAAGCAAAGTTGGTTAAGCGTCTATCTGACAGTCCATATCGTGTGAATCCCCGTTGTCCGCATTTTGGAGTATGTGGCGGTTGTCAGCAACAACATGTTGCATCGGATTTACAACGTGAGAGTAAAGCCAGCGTTCTGGAACATCTGATTAGACGGGAAACTGGTGTAACGGTTTCTGCTAAGCCGGTGATTCTGGGTCCTGAATATGGTTATCGGCGCCGGGCAAGGCTTGGTTTACACTATCAAGTAAAACAGCGCCGCCTGGTGATGGGATTTCGTCAAAATCAATCCAATGAGTTAATTGCTATAAAAGAATGCCCTGTTTTGCGACCTGAATTGGAACAGTTATTGCAACCATTGGCTCAGTGTCTGAGTAATTTGAAAGCGGTCAAGCGATTAGGTCATGTGGAATTGGTGCTGGCAGATAATGGGCCATTGATGATATTGCGCCATCTTGATCCCTTGAAATGGGAAGATAAAGAGAAACTATGCACATTTTCCGTGCAACATAATGTCGCGGTCTATCTGGCGGCGGATGAAACTTCACTTGAGTCGCTGAATGAACCGCCGGAACCCTGGTATCAGGTAGGTGGACTGAAACTGGTTTTCAGTCCAAGAGATTTTATTCAGGTTAACGATCAGGTGAATCAACAAATGGTTGCTCAGGCGATAGAGTGGCTCGATTTACAACCGAATGACAACGTGCTTGATCTGTTCTGTGGAATGGGGAATTTCACTTTACCTATTGGTCAAATAGTGCAGTCGGTGGTTGGCGTCGAAGGGGTTGCCACACTGGTAGCTAATGGGCAATATAATGCCAGATTAAATAATTTGGATAACATATCCTTCTGCCATGAAAATTTGGAAGCTGACATACGTCATCAACCTTGGGCAAAGTTGGGGTTTAATAAAGTCTTATTAGATCCGGCGCGTGCTGGTGCGACAATAGTCATGTCACACATTGTCAAGCTGGCCCCTGAAAAAGTGGTCTACGTCTCTTGTAATCCAACAACATTGGCACGGGACAGTAAGATTCTGCTTGAGGCTGGCTATCATATTATCAGTGTGCGGATGCTGGACATGTTTCCACATACAAGCCATTTGGAGTCAATGGTGCTATTTAGCCGTTAGGTCATGGCTAGATGAAAGCTATGAAGTCGTCGGGAGAGATTATGGTTGCGGTAAGAAGTGCTCATTTAACCCCTGCGGGAGAGTTTGCAGTAAACAGGTGGATCGCGAGTTTAAATATAGCGAATCTTCAATTGGGTGAGAAATTAGCCAAAACCTGGCGTTATTGTCACGAAAAAGCGCAAAATCATCCTGATTCAGAACTTCTGTTATGGCGTGGTGTAGAGATGGTTGAGATCCTCTCCACGCTGAGTATGGATAATGACAGTATGCGTGCGGCGTTGCTGTTCCCATTGATGGATGCCAAATTACTTGACGATCAAACGGTCACTGAGGCGTTTGGTAGTGGAATTACCAATCTGGTGAAAGGCGTTATGGAAATGGATGCTATTCGTCAGTTGAAAGCCACTCATAACGATTCAATTTGTTCCGTACAGGTTGATAATGTTCGCCGGATGCTATTGGCAATGGTGGAAGATTTTCGCTGTGTCATTATCAAATTGGCAGAGCGGATTGCCCATTTGCGGGAAGTTAAAGAGGCGACTGAAGATGAGCGTGTATTGGCTGCGAAAGAGTGTTCCAACATTTATGCGCCGCTCGCTAACCGATTAGGCATTGGTCAACTTAAATGGGAACTTGAGGATTACTGCTTCCGTTATCTCCATCCTGATGAATATAAAAAAATTGCGAAATTGCTGCATGAGCGTCGCATTGATCGTGAGCAGTATATTGACCACTTTGTTAATACATTACGTAAGCATATGCTCAAGGAGGGCGTCACTACTGAGATATATGGGCGTCCTAAACATATCTACAGCATCTGGCGCAAAATGCAGAAAAAATCACTGACATTTGATGAGCTGTTTGATGTTCGGGCTGTGCGGATTGTGGTTGAACGTTTGCAGGATTGTTACGCGGCACTGGGGATAGTACATACTCACTACCGTCATTTGCCGGATGAATTCGATGATTATGTGGCTAACCCGAAGCCTAATGGCTACCAATCTATTCATACCGTAGTGCTTGGGCCGGGTGGTAAGACATTGGAAATCCAGATCCGTACCCGTCAGATGCATGAAGATGCAGAATTGGGAATCGCCGCCCACTGGAAATATAAAGAGGGGGCAGTGGCGGGTAGTCGTGCCGGATATGAGGGGCGTATTGCATGGCTGCGTAAACTTATCACATGGCAAGAAGAGATGGCTGATTCTGGTGAGATGCTGGATGAAGTCCGCAGTCAGGTGTTTGATGATCGGGTATATGTATTTACACCGAAAGGCGATGTTATTGATCTACCTACCGGTTCTACGCCGCTGGATTTTGCTTACCATATTCACAGCGATGTGGGGCATCGTTGTATTGGGGCGAAAATCAGTGGTCGCATTGTGCCATTCAGCTATCAATTGCAAATGGGCGATCAGATTGAAATCATCACCCAGAAACATCCGAACCCAAGTCGTGATTGGTTAAATCCAAACTTGGGCTATGTCACCACAAGCCGTGGTCGGGCGAAAATCCATAACTGGTTCCGCAAACAGGATCGGGATAAAAACATTATCGCAGGTCGTCAGATGCTGGATAACGAACTGGAACACTTGGATATCAGCCTAAAAGAGGCGGAAAAGTTGCTCATTGCTCGTTATAACGTCCATACACTTGATGAAGTACTGGCGGGAATTGGGGTGGGTGATATCCGTATTAACCAGTTGGTCAATTTCTTACAAAGCAAACTCAAGAAAACCACCGCAGAGGATGCAGATCGGGAAGCGCTTCGCAATTTAGAAAATAAATCACATCCACAGCGTAGTTCTACTAAAGACGATGGGCGGATTGTGGTAGAAGGTGTGGGTAACTTGATGCATCACATTGCCCGTTGCTGCCAGCCAATTCCTGGAGATGAGATTGTCGGCTTTATCACTCGTGGTCGGGGTATCTCCATCCACTGGGTTGATTGTGAACAACTGGCTGAATTGCAGGAAAATGCGCCGGAAAGGGTCGTAGATGCGGTTTGGGGAGAGAGTTACTCCAGCGGTTACTCACTGATTGTGCGTGTGGTTGCGAATGATCGCAGTGGATTATTACGTGATATCACCACGATCCTGGCGAATGAAAAGGTGAACGTGCTTGGGGTGAGTAGCCGCAGTGATGTAAAACAGCAGATTGCTACCATCGATATGAATATTGAGATTTATAACCTGCAAGTACTGGGACGGATCTTGGCGAAAACCAATCAGTTACCGGATGTTATTGAAGCCAAACGCCTTCATGGCAACTAACCGCAGGAAAATTTGGATAAAAAATGAAATCATCTGCTATATACCCAATGGATTTCAAGATGCATCGCGACGGCAAGGGAGTGAATCCCCGGGAGCATCGCGAACTATGTGACCGGGGTGAGCGAGTGCAGCCAACAAAGAGACAACTTGAAAGATGACGGGTATAAAACGGTTATTAGAGATTATGGCGCAATTGCGCCATCCTCAACAGGGGTGTCCTTGGGACAAACAACAAACGTTCAAAACTATCGCACCTTATACATTAGAAGAGACTTATGAAGTCATTGATGCCATTGAACGTGGTGATTTTTCTGATCTAAAAGAAGAACTAGGCGATCTGTTATTTCAGGTGGTGTTCTATGCTGAAATGGGCAAAGAGCAACAGTTGTTTGATTTTGATGATATTTGCCATGCGATTAGCGATAAACTGGAGCGCCGCCACCCACATATTTTCGGTCAGCAGCAGGATATCAGCGGTGACGTGGCTATCAGTGGTTGGGAAAAACGTAAGGTGCAGGAAAGAGCGCAAAAAGATCTGCATTCGGTCCTTGATGACATTCCGGCAAGTCTGCCGGCATTGATGAAAGCGTATAAAATACAGAAACGTTGTGCTGCGGTTGGTTTTGACTGGGATACCTTGGGGCCAGTGCTGGACAAAGTTTATGAAGAGATCGACGAAGTAATGGATGAAGCTTATCAGGCGGTTGTTGATCAGCAGCATTTGGAAGAGGAGATTGGTGATTTATTGTTTGCTGTTGTGAACTTATCTCGCCATCTCGGATACAAACCGGAAATTGCGTTGCAAAAAGCATGCAATAAGTTTGACAACCGATTTAGAGAAGTAGAAAAGCTGATCCTGAACCAAGGCCACACCTTGGAAGCCGCGACATTGGAAGAAATGGAACAAATGTGGCAACAGGTTAAGAAACAGTAACCGGAAAGGGATGGCAAACAGCCCAAGAGGGCTGTTATCAACGCGAGAAAAGCGGAAACAGAAAGCGGCGCTAATTCACGAAAAGATATCAAAGGAATGATGAAGGATAGAAAATTATCTGGTCGCCGTTAAACCTCAGTAATTAATGGCAGTAATCCCAGATTTACCAACTGAATTTCAACATCATTGGCTTTATCAATATCGCCCTGATTTTCGCCGTCAAAAATGCCTTTTTTGGTGATGATTAATGTCCCCAATTGCTCTTTATCATTTGCAATAGGCAAGATTTCATCTGCCATTGGTAACAATGAGGGATCTATAATGGAGGGTAAATAAATCATCCAGCCGGCACTTAACCTGTCGGGGAATACCTGATTTCGTTTCAATGTATAGCCGTTAGTTTCCACCATAATATAGGGGGTATTACGGCTGAAAACCAAAAAGGTAATAAAATCAATCAATCGTGAAAATTGAAACTCCTTTTCGTCAATATTGAGATCTATTGTTATCTCAGTTTGTCCTAGCCTGTCACTACGATAGTTCTCATAAAATAGGGAGCAGGAGAGATCGTCATCTTCACCATCCCAAATACTTTTTCCTATAAAAGGGAAATTTTTTTTATAGCTTTTTTCAAACTCTTGAACCGCTTTTTCTGTCGGATGCTGTTTTTCAAAAACAGGATGTTTTAATGCTTCATTACGAGTATACCCAGTCAAATACCAGGTTTTATGATGCCCGAAGAATTGGTCAGTCTGTTGTGTTATCTTATACAAATCAGTGAGGGCTATTTGGGGAGTCAACGATTCTTTCCAGTCAAAATACAACTCTATTTCTAGTGATAAAATAGTCATTTATTGTCTCGAACTATCTAAGTAAAGGGGTATGAAATACTTTAATATTGGGATACCTAGAAAATCTTTTTGAATAGTAAGCTGCGCTTACAGGGCCCATAAAATGCCAGTGAGAGCGTGGAATGTTGTTCAATAAGGTACATACGTCTTGCTGTCGCCTTCCTTGATCTTTCATGGGTTCATCTCCCGTCCACCATTCTATCGGTTCTCCCTTCCTAAAAAACTGATCATATTTAGCTTTGGATTCCAGAAACAGGCATGCTTTTGGTCGCCAGCCATCGAAGCTGACTCCCAGACATTCCCATACCTGTATGAGTTTTGCATCCGGTTTGTAAACGGTTTTGGCTATCTGGATTTGATAATCAAGGGTCACCTGCGAGTATGAGCTGGTGCTTTCCCAGCTGGGACTTACTTTCTCAATGGCTGGACACGCCTTGCATTTTTCCCTTGTTGTACTGATCGCGTCCGTTCGGGTTTCTGCTTGCTCTTTTTCATCATCCTTGTCTTTTGTCATTTCTGTAACGTCGAGGCCAACACCAACGCCAACCAATATGCCCGCAAGGGCTGATGCCGCATATTCGGCAGCAGTCAGGGCTACCGGAACTACCAGAGGTAAAGGCATATTACTTTCTCCTTTTCAACAAGTTATCTATTATCCTCAGGATATCTTTGTATTGTTGTTCCGGGTTTTCCCCTGCTTCAAGGGCATTTTTGATTTCTGGTACACTATGGAAATTAAGATTAAATGCAGTTAAATAAAGGTATGATCTAACCAGTTTTTTATCTTTAAAGCCCAGCTCGCTGATTAAATACCGATACGCCTCTTTCAGTCGCTTATGTAAATTTTTTTCATCCTCATGCACAACCAAGTCGGCATGTTCTGACAAAATGCATTGCCTGATTTTTTCAATATAAGTATTGTCCTCTAGATCTATAATTTTATCGAATTGTTCCTGAGTGAGTTTAATCATGGCATTGCTCCTTAACTCATAAGCTACTGTTACCTATATTGGGTCTTTTATCTGTGTGCAATTCAGACGAAACGATCACTGTGGAAGCAATCATACTGTTTTTTAATCAATTAAGGCAATAAATTCATTCGAAATTGAGAAGAGGCAATAACGATTGGCTTCATGAAAAATGAAGTTTGTGTCTGTACACATGTCTACATTGAAAATGCTGTGGAGGGGGAAAATACCTTATTTTCGTGCAGATTATTTGTAGCGAATTTAAGGTTCGGGTATACTGCTTTCCCGTCCTGGTTATATCCATCATCTTTTAAACCTAAACTTTCAGGTTCAGCATGAAAACTAATTATATTTTTGTGACCGGCGGGGTCGTATCCTCTCTGGGTAAAGGCATTGCCGCAGCCTCTTTGGCGGCTATACTCGAAGCCCGTGGACTCAATGTCACTATTATGAAACTGGACCCGTACATCAATGTCGATCCAGGTACGATGAGCCCAATTCAACACGGGGAGGTTTTCGTTACCGAAGATGGAGCTGAAACTGATCTCGATTTAGGTCACTATGAGCGTTTCATCCGTACTAAAATGACTCGCCGCAATAACTTTACGACGGGTCGGGTTTATTCCGAAGTTTTGCGTAAAGAGCGCCGTGGCGACTATCTGGGGGCGACTGTTCAAGTTATTCCTCACATCACCAATGAAATTAAGGATCGCATCATCAGTGGTGGTGAAGGTCATGATGTGGTGCTGGTGGAAGTTGGTGGTACTGTCGGTGATATCGAATCGTTGCCATTCCTTGAAGCCATTCGTCAAATGGCAGTAGAAGTTGGTCGTGAACACACTTTATATCTGCATCTGACACTGGTGCCTTATCTGGCAGCGGCTGGCGAAGTCAAAACCAAACCGACTCAGCATTCGGTAAAAGAGCTGCTTTCTATCGGTATTCAACCGGATATTCTGATTTGTCGTTCAGATCGCGTCATTCCGGCTAATGAGCGAGCAAAAATTGCTCTTTTCTGTAATGTGCCGGAGAAAGCGGTTATCTCCCTAAAAGACGTTGATTCCATTTATAAAATCCCAGGGCTATTGAAATCTCAAGGCTTAGATGATTATATTTGTAAACGATTCAGCCTCGATTGCCCGGAAGCAAATTTGTCAGAATGGGAACAAGTCATTTACGAAGAAGCTAACCCTTCCGGTGAAGTCACTATTGGGATGGTGGGTAAATACGTTGAACTGCCTGATGCGTACAAATCCGTGATTGAGGCATTGAAGCACGGTGGATTGAAAAATCGTCTAACGGTGAATATCAAACTGATTGATTCCCAGGATGTTGAAACCCGTGGCGTTGAATTATTGAAGGGGTTGGATGCGATTCTGGTGCCTGGTGGTTTTGGTGGTCGTGGTGTGGAAGGCAAAATCATGACAGCCCGTTATGCGCGTGAGAACAAAATTCCTTATCTGGGGATCTGTCTCGGCATGCAGGTAGCATTGATTGAGTTTTCTCGTCATGTTGCGGGTTTGGAAAAAGCCAGCTCAACAGAATTTGAACCTGATTGCCGGTTTCCGGTTGTTGGTCTGATCACCGAATGGCGTGATGAAGACGGTAATTTAGAAGTGCGTAGCGAAGAGAGTGATCTTGGTGGAACGATGCGTGTGGGTGGTCAGCCATGCCACCTGACAAAAGAGAGTTTAGTGCGCACCTTGTATGGGGCAGATACGATTGTTGAGCGTCATCGGCATCGTTATGAAGTGAATAACTTACTGTTGAAACGTATTGAAGATGCGGGTCTGCGGGTAGCGGGTCGTTCAATGGACAATAAGCTCGTAGAAATTATTGAGATTCCAGAGCATCCTTGGTTCGTGGCTTGTCAGTTCCACCCAGAATTTACTTCCACTCCTCGTGATGGCCATCCATTATTTACTGGTTTTATTAAAGCAGCCGGTAAATATCAGAAAGGCCAGCTCAAATAAGATGTGCAGTGAGTGGCGGTATGACGTGTTCCGTCACTTACCTGAAATGTAACTTGTACTGAGGAAAACCTAATGTCCAAAATCGTTAAAGTGATCGGTCGTGAAATCATTGACTCCCGTGGTAACCCAACCGTAGAAGCAGAAGTGCATCTGGAAGGAGGGTTTGTGGGTTTAGCGGCTGCACCCTCTGGTGCATCTACCGGTTCCCGTGAAGCGTTGGAACTGCGTGACGGTGACAAATCCCGTTTTATGGGTAAAGGTGTACTGAAAGCTGTTGATGCAGTAAATGGCTCGATTGCACAGGCAGTTATTGGTCAGGATGCTAAAGATCAGGCTAACATCGACAGGATCATGATCGATCTGGATGGTACTGAAAATAAATCTCAATTCGGTGCTAATGCGATTCTGGCGGTTTCTCTGGCTAACGCTAAAGCCGCAGCAGCAGCGAAAGGCATGCCGTTGTACGAGCACATTGCTGAATTGAATGGCACTCCGGGTAAATTCTCTATGCCGTTGCCGATGATGAACATCATCAATGGTGGTGAGCACGCGGATAACAACGTTGATATCCAGGAATTTATGATTCAACCGATTGGAGCAAAAACGCTGAAAGAGGCGGTTCGTATCGGTTCTGAAGTTTTCCATAACTTGGCTAAAGTTCTGAAAGCAAAAGGCATGAGTACTGCGGTTGGTGACGAAGGGGGCTATGCGCCTAACTTGGAATCTAACGCGGCAGCGCTGGCTGCTATTAAAGAAGCGGTAGAACAAGCGGGTTATGTTCTGGGCAAAGATGTCACTTTGGCTATGGATTGTGCCGCTTCTGAATTCTACAACCCAGAAACGGGTAACTATGAACTGAAAGGTGAAGGTAAGACTTTCACTTCTCAAGAGTTCACTCATTACTTAGAAGATTTGACCAGAAAGTACCCGATTGTTTCTATCGAAGATGGGTTGAATGAATCTGACTGGGAAGGTTTTGCTTACCAGACAAAAGTATTGGGCGAGAAAATCCAATTGGTTGGCGACGACCTGTTTGTTACCAATACTAAGATCCTGAAAGAAGGTATTGAGAAAGGCATTGCTAACTCCATTTTGATTAAATTCAACCAGATTGGTTCTCTGACAGAAACACTGGCCGCGATTAAAATGGCAAAAGACGCAGGTTACACGGCGGTAATTTCTCATCGTTCTGGTGAAACAGAAGATGCGACTATTGCTGATCTGGCCGTAGGTACTGCCGCAGGTCAAATCAAAACCGGTTCTATGAGCCGTTCTGATCGCGTTGCTAAATATAACCAGTTAATCCGTATTGAAGAAGCTTTGGGTAATCGCGCTCCTTTCTATGGCTTGAAAGAAGTAAAAGGTCAGGCTTAATCGATAATTAATTAAGTATTAGAATTAAACAGGAGGGGTAAAACCCTCCTCAGATAATTGGCTACCAAGTCATATTTATAATCTTTTGACGTGTGGCTACAAAAAGGCTACGGTGTTCTAATCAAACACACAGGGGAGCATTTACTATGACTGATACTGTTGTCAGAGCCAGGGTGTCACCAGCCTGCAAAGCGGCGGCAATGGCAAATGCCAAAGCACTTGGGCTCGATTTATCTACCGTTATACGTATGGTTATTAATCGATTAGCCGCAGAAGGTCGGCTACCGGATGGGTTGCTGCAACCGAATAGAGAGACGTTACAGGCAATTCATGATCTAGAGAACGGGATAGGTGTTCACCGTGCCAACACGCTTGATGAATTAAAAAGTGATTTAGGCTGGTAACAGTGTTGATTTTCGTTTATCAGAGCCGATTTAAAAGGGATGCCAAAAAGTACGTCAACAATAAAAAAGCGCAAGAAATCATTATGAAAACCCTTGCGCTTTTGCAAACCGGCCAGCCATTACCACCGAAGTATAAAGAACACCGCCTGAATGGTAACTATATTGGTTATTTGGAATGTCATGGAGCACCGGATTTACTACTGATTTATCGACGTACGGACACTGAATTGATCTTGTATCGAGTTGGTAGCCATGCTGATTTATTCGGATAGTAAGAGGATAACTGATGGATTTTTAAATATGTTTGTTGAGCGGAGAGCTAGCTGTGATTCGAAGAGAAAAAATTAAGTTGAGCTGTGTGTAATAGGTTGATGTTTGAGCATGACAAACCTGAAATAATTTTATTCTTCCAAATGAAAGGCTAAAACCCTCCTTCATAAGGGTAATAGCCTGATAACTTCTACAACGTCAATTTTTGAGTTTTCCTGAGGCAGTCGGTCGGTGCAGCCATGTTTTCACATATGAAACTTTTCGCCGATGGCTTAATAGCGAGAATCCCCCCTTTAATGTTGCTGAGAAGATTTACCTTGATATAACGGATTTTAGTTAGCTGTCTCAACAACAGTTCGGACATATCCATACTTGGCAACTAGAGCCTTGTATTGGTGTGACAGAATTACCCGGTAAGCTGAGAGCTAAATGATGTCCGATGGCCGGGCTCAGAGCCTCGACTGCAAGGTCAAAAAGAAAAAATGTTTAAACAAGACGAAGATCTATTTTTTGATAAAAAAGATACGCTAACCTTTATCCAACTTCTTTTATGGGAATTATACCCTTGCCTAATATCAGACATACTTGTTTTATAACCGAGATCGCAAGAGAAAACGGTATTCAGCGTACGTGAAATTATAAAGATCTCCTTATCTTCCATACGTTATATCAATCACTCTTTAAGAACTCCCTTTGCTCCAAAAATTAATGGATGCTTCGGGCATCCTTATACATACGATCCATCATGGAAAAGGATATTGATGAAAATGAATCAGCGAGAAACTAACGTAAGCATACTGGCAGGGAATTCACGAGTTTATCTCAATAAGGATAGCGAGATAGTTATCGAGGCTCAGTTGAAAGCCTTTGAGGCTGCTCTGATGTTCGCCAAACGAAGCCAAGATGAATGTGGTCAATTACCGAGGATATCCGTGGCATTCGATCATCATGGGATATTCCGCCTCCAGTTCCTGATAAATAACCTCACTAATTCTCAAAAACGGAACCCCCGCTTGAGTCATCTCCACGCCTCGATCAGGAATATCTTTTTGCCCGTAGCAGAAAAATATCAGATTCCGCTCAGTGAAATACGTGTTATTCACGAAGATTCAGCCAGGCAGCACCTTGTCCACATCTTAGCTTCTGGAGAAATACCCGAAATCATCACACGGCGGATGGTGTCCAAAAACCTCGCTGACGGTAAACCACCGACATCAGATGCTGCTTACGAAGAGCCGACTCAGAAACTCACTTGTGCAGCAATTACGAAGGAGTACTTTGAGAAAGCTGCCGGTGATCACAAAGGCTCAGACGCTATTCTGGAGGTGTTCTTTGAGGACTGCGCTTGGTCGAGAGCTTTGGCATATGTGCGTGGGCTACAACTCAGCCATATGCTCGGTGTTTCAACCGCCATTCGTCTTAATCTTGTTAATGAACAGGGGGAGGTGAGTAAAGGCGATGTAGTTACTGCCTAGCAGATATAGATATAGTCAAGATAATAAAAAAATAATTTCATCTTTGTTTGTTAAGGGGGAAAAATTTATGTACAACTTAACCCGGCCGATATATTTGGATAACAATGCTACAACGCCATTAGATCCCGACGTGCTTCAAACTATGATGCCCTATTTTACCTGCGCTTATGGAAATGCTGCCAGTAATCACCATGCATTTGGGTGGAAAGCTATGGAAGCTGTTGATAATGCAAGAAAAGTGATATCAACATCGATAAATGCGACGAGTCATTCCGATATTATATTCACGTCGGGTTCCACCGAGTCGAACAATCTTGCAATCGCGGGCCTTCAACATCGGGGCAAAAGGGGGCATGTCATCACATCGACAATTGAGCATAAAGCTGTTCTTGATTGTTGCGGTAGGCTCGAAGCAATGGGAACGGAGGTGACCTACTTACCGCCGCAAAGCGACGGCATCGTATCCCCAGATTCAATATCTCGTGCAATAAGGGATGATACCTATCTCGTTTCGATTATGGCCGCTAACAACGAGATTGGTTCAATACAAAAAATTGAAGAGATAGGCGCGATCTGTAAGGAACATGACATTCCTCTTCATACCGACGCCACGCAAGCGCTCGGCAAAATAAAATTTGATGTACAGCGCATGAATATAAGTCTTGCCTCATTTTCCGCGCACAAAATATATGGACCAAAGGGGGTTGGTGCACTTTATATCGATTCACGCAATAAGAATATAACACTCGCTCCTCTCATTGTTGGAGGGGGACATGAGCGAGGCTTACGCTCTGGAACCCTTAATGTTCCGGGGATAGTAGGATTTGGGCGCGCCGTTGAACTGTCTGTTAAAAACTTGCCTGATGAGTCGATGAGGTTACGTTATTTAAGGGATTTACTTCGGTCGTATATTATCGAGAATGTGGCTGACGTTCGGATAAATGGTCATCTTATCGAATGCCTTCCCGGTCTGCTAAATGTCTCTTTCAACGGCTTGGATGCTGACTCGCTTTTGCTGGAGCTTTCCGAGGTTGCATTGTCCTCTGGGTCTGCATGCACATCCGCTAACAGGGCGCCGTCACATGTACTGAAAGCAATAGGAGTCAGTGATGCACAGGCTCAAGCCAGTGTGCGTTTCGGACTAGGAAGATTTAATAATGAGGACGAGATACGGTATGTTTGTCTCCGTCTGGAAAAAGCGGTGAATAAACTGAGATCGATGGCGCCAAAGCCATTCGGCGTCCTGTAATAATTAAGATGGAGTTTGACTGATGAGAACAATGTCGGCACTTTTTCTCCTGTTCGGAACCCTGTTCACTGCGGGGGGATATGGCGCCACCTTTCTTATTTCCGCGTATTTTCGGTCACAAGGGGGGAGTGACATTGACACTGGGACGACCCTTAGCGTGGCCTTGATCGGCACCTTGATTGGCGTTCCTTTGGTTGGATGGTTTGCTGGGCAACTGGAAGCATCGCGCCTTGCAGCCCTAGCGGCGCTGGCGATGTCTTGTGGTTATTTTCTTTTAGGCGGTTTCAGCGGTGAATTGGGTTACATTCCGCGTATCGCAGCGTTCTTGATTGGACTCGGTTGGGGAATGTTCTATATCAGTGGGCCTATGGCATTGTCGGAGCGTGTCACTGACGTTGACAGGGGTCACTGGTTTACTCGCTTCAGCGCATTTCAAATGGCTGGGATTTGCGGCAGTCCCATCCTCCTTGCCGCGGCGGTTGAACAAGCAGGAGTGCCCATCCGAGTAACATTTCTCTTTGTTGGCGTCATTGGCATCCTCGCCTCACTACTTCTGGCGACCTTTGGGGTCAGGGAACCGCATGGTCAACGGGAGTTATCACTGAGACCTTGGGTGAGAAAAATAACCAAGATTGCTGCCAGTAGTGCGATCCGTCCCATTGTGATGGTGGGTCTGGGAGGCGGTGTATTCTCCGGAATGATGTCGTTCCAGAGTTCGCTTGTCGAAGGGACTCAAGCAAATGCAAGTACATTCTTTGCTGTACATGCAGCGACCGTGGTTGTGTCGCGGCTTTTGTTAGCCCGACGTTTATCGACGATGCCCCGTATCCCGTTAGTCATCGCGCTGATGTTATTTTTGATCATAGGTATTTTGGCTTTGCTAGGCGTACCGGTTCACCCTATGTTCCAGATTGTGGCGGCCATGTTAACGGGGATAGGCTATGGATTGGTGTATCCCGTTATTCAAACATGGGCAGTAAACGACTCTGCGCTTGAGAATCGTCATGCTGCCCTCACTTGGTTCGTTGTCGCCTACTTTGTGGGGATATTTGGATTTCCGGCAATAGGCGGATGGATATTAGTTGGCGCGGGCAAAACCTTGTTTATCCTAACCCTAGCTGCAATAGCTTCCCTTGAACTTGTGGTGGCATTATTGGGAGGGCGGTGGTTTTATCGCATTAAGGACAGACTGACGGCACAGAATGAAGCACGTTAACGGTCATTCAGCCAGTCGATAATTATCGACTGGCTGATTTGCCGTTGCACAAGCAATTTTTCGATGACCATAAAGTATTTAATTGTCGTCATTCCTCGTAATTGAAGCGCTTTTTTAGGACATTTATTAATGTATTTAATGCGTCTTCCAATATTTCCCAAAATAACTAAACTTTCTGAATATTCCAATATCCATAAAAGAACATTGCTTAACAATTAAATTTTATTTATGACCGTTTAATCGTTAGATATAACATTTTCCTGTTCGGAGAATATTTGGCTGCACTTAGCGGGGTTTTACGTCTTAGTGTGGTTGTTTTTAGTATTCCGCACCAGTGCGGACTCAGGGAAAAAGCTGTAGCAATATAAAAATATTAATTTGAAGAGAGTATGAATATAGCACCTTGAATAACCAAACTGAGAGGAGAATAAGGAATGATTGTAAAAAACGACTGGCACCCGGCTGATATTATTGCAGGGCTTAAAAAACGGGGAACGTCGTTATCTGCTGTTTCAAGAGATGCAGGGCTTGCATCATCCACTTTATCAAATGCTTTGCATCGTCCGTGGCCTAAAGGTGAGAAGCTCATTGCTACCGCTTTAAATTGTGAGCCTTTCGAAATATGGCCAAGCAGATATTCAAAATGAATTAAAATAAACTTCTCGAAAAAATTCAATGAGAAGAGATTAAATGCCTGAAGCTTTTCTTGTGTCTTGTGAAAAGCTTCAGGTATGATTAAAATAGCGTTATTAACGTCACTCCTTGATATTTTTCATAATTTCTGTTGATTTCACGGATCGCCAGATAGGAGTAGTATTCCAAAATCGGGTAAACTTTTTTGGGAGGCGAATAGGGTTCTGCCAGGCAGAACCTTAATGGAATAGTGACAATAACGGTATGGTTCATCATTATTCCAGAGTTATATAGGGATTAGGGTTAATAAATCGGGTAGGGGCGTAATTATCATACCCCTTACCCCTGCAATATTCTTTTAACTGGCTTAATGAATTTATCCCTATTTTTTGGTAAATAAATTGTAACCTGCTTTGTACCGTTCTATATGTGATACCTAATTTTCTCGCTATATCTTTAGCGCTTAGCGATTGCAACGCAAAAAATACGATATCGAACTCTCTGTCGGTAAATAAATCGGTTGGTTTGCCAAAAGTTAATGACTCTGGATGAATGTTGTTTTCAAAATGATACATGGAATAAATTTGAAGTTTTTTACCGTGCGATACAATCCCAATGCATTTTCCATCCTTCATTAGAGGAGTAACATTGACCAGAAATGGTTGGATTATTTTTTCTCTTCTGACATAAGTGAAGGTGTGTAGTACCCGAATGGTCTTTTGACTCGTCATTACATTGTTATCATTAGCTTGTATAATATTTTCAAATTCAGACCACGGTGCTGGACACTCACCATCAAGCCTCCCTTCTATATTAAAACCTTTAGGAAGACCGCTGTAATAAATCATAGTATCATTGGCATAGATGAATCGAGATTCGTTGTCTTTTATAACCCAAACATCGTTACTGTTTTTCATATATGAT
Organism: Photorhabdus kleinii; assembly: GCF_025384885.1. Taxonomy (NCBI): domain Bacteria; kingdom Pseudomonadati; phylum Pseudomonadota; class Gammaproteobacteria; order Enterobacterales; family Morganellaceae; genus Photorhabdus; species Photorhabdus kleinii. Next base: position 150,692 of record NZ_JAJAFY010000004.1, on the reverse strand, counting down.
ATGAAAGCATCAAAGTTTTCTGAATGAACATCCAGATCTTTGTTTATGGAGAAACTCATCGTGTTATCTTTCATAACTTCACCCATTATGATTGAACTGTAAAACCGCGATAACGTCCATGTGAGGTATTCCACAAAACTGCTTTTCGCGTTGTTAAGCGAGTTTTGGTCAGAGCATAAGGTTCTGTTAAACAGAACCTTAATGGCATAGTGATGACAGCAATGTTATGCATTGTTATGCCAGAGGTATAAAAGGGTTAGGGTTAATAAATCGGGTAGGAGCATAGTTATCATACCCTTTGCCCCGGCAATATTCTTTTAACTGGCTTAATGAATTTATCCCTATTTTCTGGTAAATGACATGTAGCCTGCTTTGTACCGTTCTATATGTGATACCTAATTTTCTTGCTATATCTTTAGCGCTTAGCGATTGCAACGCAAAAAATACGATATCGAACTCTCTATCTGTAAAAATCTCAGTTGGGTTGCCAAATGATAATGATTCAGGATGCCTGTTGTTTTCAAAATGATACATGGAATAAATTTGAAGTTTTTTACCGTGTCCTACAACCCCAATACATTCTCCATTCTTCATTAGCGGTGTAACATTGACCAAAAATGGTTGGATTATTTTTTCTCTCCCGCCATAAGTGAAGGTGTTTAGTACCGGAATGGTCTTTTGACTCGTCATTACATTGCCATCACTAGCATGTACAATATCTTCAAGCTCAGACCACGGAGCTGGACACTCACTAACAAGCCTCCCTTCAATATTAAACCCCTTAGGAAGACCACTGTAATAAATCATAGTATCATTGGCATAGACGAATCGATGTTTGTTGTCTTTTATAGCCCAAAAATCGTTGCTGTTTTCCATGTACGATATGAAAGCATCAAAGCTTTTTGAATGAACATCCAGATCTTTGTTTACAGAGAAACTCATCGTATTATCTTTCATAATTTCACCTATCATGATTAAACTGTAATAACTTGCATGTGGGGTATCCCACAAATCCGTCCTTCGCGCGGTTAAGCGGGTTTTGGACGGGAAATAGGGTTCTTAGGAGGAACCCTGATGGCATAGTGATAATAATGATGTGGTTCATCGTTATGCCAGAGGTATATAGGGATTAGGGTTAATAAATCGGGTAGGAGCGTAATTATCATACCCCTTACCCCTGCAATATTCTTTTAACTGGTTTAATGAATTTATCCCTATTTTCTGATAGATAAATTGTAACCTGCTTTGTACCGTTCTATATGTGATACCTAATTTTCTAGCTATGTCTTTAGCGCTTAGCGATTGCAACGCAAAAAATACGATATCGAACTCTCTGTCGGTAAATAAATCAGTTGGTGTGCCAAAAGTTAATGAGTCCGGATGCTTGTTGTTTTCAAAATGATACATGGAATAAATTTGAAGTTTTCTACCGTGTCCCACAACCCCAATACATTTTCCATCCTTCATTAGAGGGGTAATATTGACTAGAAGTGGTTGGATTATTTTTTGTCTCCCGCCATAGATGAAAGTGTTTAATACTGGAATGGTCTTTTGACTCGTCATTACGTTTTTATCATTGGCTTGTATAATATCTACAAACTCGACCCACGGTCCTGGACATTCACTATCAAGCCTACCTTCCATATTAAAACCTTTGGGTAGGTTGCAGTAATAATGTGTAACATCATTAGCGTAAACGAATCGAGATTCGCTATCTTTTATAATCCAGAAATCGTTGCTGTTTTCCATGTATGATATGAATGCATCAAAGCTCTTTGAATGAACATCCAGATCTTTGTTTACAGAGAAACTCATCGTGTTATCTTTCATAATTTCCCCATTATGATTGAACTGTAAAACTGTGATAACGTCCATGTGAGGTATCCCACAAAACTACTTTCCGCACTGTTAAGCGAGTTTTGGTCGGAGCATAGGGTTCTGTTAGACAGAACCCTAATGGCATAGTGACGACAGCAATATTGTGCATTGTTATGCCAGAGGTATATAGGGATTAGGGTTAATAAATCGGGTAGGAGCATAATTATCGTACCCCTTACCCCTGCAATATTCTTTTAACTGGCTTAATGAATTTATCCCTATTTTTTGGTAAATAAATTGTAACCTGCTTTGTACCGTTCTATATGTGATACCTAATTTTCTCGCTATATCTTTAGCGCTTAGCGATTGCAACGCAAAAAATACTATATCGAACTCTCTGTCGGTAAATAAATCAGTTGGTGTGCCAAAAGTTAATGACTCTGGATGCCTGTTGTTTTCAAAATGATACATGGAATAAATTTCAAGTTTTTTACCGTGTCCAACAATGCCAATGCATTCTCCATCCTTCATTAGCGGTGTAACATTGGTCAGAAATGGTTGGATCATTTTTTGTTTCCCACCATAAGTCAAGGTGTTTAATACTGGAATGGTTTTTTGATTCGTCATTACAACATCACAACTAGCTTGTATAATATTTTCAAACTCAGACCACGGTGCTGGACACTCACCATCAAGCCTCCCTTCTATATTAAAACCTTTAGGAAGACCGCTGTAATAAATCATTGTATCATTGGCATAGACGAATCGATGTTCGTTGTCTTTTATAACCCAAAAATCATTGCTATTTTCCATATATGATATGAAAGCATCAAAGCTTTTTGAATGAACATCCAGATCTTTGTTTACAGAGAAACTCATCGTGTTATCTTTCATAATTTCACCTATCATGATTGAGCTGTAAAACTGTGATAACGTCCATGTGAGGTATCCCACAAAACTGTTTTTCGCGTTGTTAAGCGAGTTTTGGTTGGAGCATAAGGTTCTGTTAGACAGAACCCTAATGGAATAGTGACAATAACGGTATGGTTCATCGTTATGCCAGAGGTATATAGGGATTAGGGTTAATAAATCGGGTAGGAGCATAATTATCGTACCCCTTACCCCTGCAATATTCTTTTAACTGGCTTAATGAATTTATCCCTATTTTTTGGTAAATAAATTGTAACCTGCTTTGTACCGTTCTATATGTGATACCTAATTTTCTCGCTATGTCTTTAGCGCTTAGCGATTGCAACGCAAAAAATACTATATCGAACTCTCTGTCGGTAAATAAATCAGTTGGTGTGCCAAAAGTTAATAAGTCAGGATGTCTGTTGTTTTCAAAATGATACATGGAATAAATTTCAAGTTTTCTACCGTGTCCTACAACCCCAATACATTTTCCATCCTTCATTAAAGGGGTAATATCGACTAGAAACGGCTGGATCATTTTTTCTCTCCCGCCATAAGTAAAGGTGTTTAGTACCGGAATGGTTTTTTGATTCGCCATTACGTTTTTATCATTAGCTTGTATAATATCTTCAAATTCAGACCACGGTGCTGGACATTCACTATCAAGCCTCCCTTCTATATTAAAACCTTTAGGAAGGCCACTATAATAGATCATAATATCATTGGCATAGACAAATCGAGATTCGCTGTCTTTTATGATCCAAAAATCGTTGCTGTTTTCCATGTACGATATGAAAGCATCAAAGCTTTTTGAATGAACATCCAGATCTTTGTTTACAGAGAAACTCATCGTGTTAGTGTTATCTTTCATAATTTCACCCATCATGATTGAACTGTAAAACTGTAAAACTGTAAAACTGTAAAACTGTAAAACTGTAAAACTGTAAAACTGTAAAACTGTAAAACTGTAAAACTGTAAAACTGTAAAACTGTAAAAACTTCCATGTAAAGTTATCACTTTTATAACACAATGGATAATTATATTTATGAGTTTTGGGGCGCCTATTTGGTGCGGATGATTCTACAGAGGGTAAATATCTTCAATATGCTAATATTTTATATTGTGTAAAATTTTCTTTGTTGATTGTGTTATTAATGGAATATTTCAATATGAAATACTTTGGATGGAATGTGGGAAAATTTACTCCGTGGATCTGACTCGTTCAGGTTAAATCATGTGAACTATTGTTTTCGTGCCATCTGAAAGCGAGGGATTATAGAAATTTTCACTTATTCAAATAGTAAAACTTTCTCCTCATAGAGTTATCAGTGAAAAATGAGAAAAAATTAGTTTGTCGGTAGCTTGGGAAGGGGAGAGTTCATCTGTTTTTATGCCCGACAATTTACATAAAACGTAGCGCTTTTCTATACCTGGAAAGATGTAATAATGTGATATAAATACAAAAATTTGTATAAAATACCGTCTGTTATGATTTAATTGGTTAGTTCTCGCGCTTTAGATCGCAAAATTCAAAGAACTGCATTTGCTTCCTGGAGAAGACTCCTTATATTCACACGCCTTGTATTTTTTTAACAATTGTAGCAATGGTGGATCAGATATCACCGGCGCTAATGGAGTCACCATGGATGCTTCTCAATCTTTAACCGCAGCTATAAGGCCAAATTTTTCTAATAAAAAAGGCTTAATTATTCTGGCTGCTGATGTTGTATTACTATTTATTTTACTGAATACATTGCCGTTTGGTGAAAAAGCCAATGCGGGTTTAGCATTAATGGTATTTGTTGGTGTGCTGTGGCTTACCGAAGCTATTCACGTCACAATTACTGCATTATGTATTCCAATTCTGGCAGTTGGTATGGGATTGATGAATACGGGAGATGCGCTGAAATCTTTTGCTAATCCCATCATCTTCCTGTTTTTTGGTGGCTTTGCTCTGGCAACTGCACTTCACATACAGGGGCTGGACAGGCTGATTGCTAATCGTCTGCTGATGATTGCCCGTGGACGCTTGTCTGTAGCAGTGATGCTGTTGTTTGGTGTAACGGCTGGTCTTTCCATGTGGATCAGTAACACTGCGACTGCCGCGATGATGCTGCCATTAGTATTGGGTATTTTGTCCAATTTGGATGTACGTTCTGAGCGTCATACGTTTGTATTTGTGTTGTTAGGTGTCGCTTATAGTGCAAGTATCGGTGGTTTAGGTACTTTGGTAGGAAGCCCGCCAAACGCAATTGCTGCGGCTCAACTGGGTATCGATTTCTTCAGTTGGATGAAATTGGGCATTCCTCTGGTTGTTATTTTGATGCCAATGATGGTGGGTATTATGTATCTGATGCTGCGCCCGAATTTGAATCATAAATTCAACATGAAGCTGGAAAAACAGGATTGGACTGGCAAGCGTTTGATGACCATGCTGATCTTCCTATTAACTGTATTCTGCTGGATCTTTAGCACGGTTATCAGTTCTGCCTTAGGGGGAGTGAAAGATCTGGATACCATTATTGCTATCAGTGCTGCCGTTCTGATTGGTATAACGGGGGTGGCGAGTTGGTCCCAGATTCAAAATAACACCGAGTGGGGTGTGTTGATACTGTTTGGCGGTGGTCTGACTTTAAGCGCTATTTTGAAAAACTCAGGTGCTAGTGAAATCATGGCAAATGGTATGGCCGCTACTTTTGGCGCAAGTCACTGGTTTGTGATTATTGTTGCGGTCGCGGCATTTATTATCTTCCTGACTGAATTTACCAGTAATACAGCTAGCGCCGCTTTGTTAGTACCGATATTCGCAACCGTTGCGGAAGCGTTGGGTATGCCGATAATGACGCTGACGCTAATTATCGGTTTCGGGGCATCCTGTGCCTTTATGTTGCCGGTTGCCACACCACCTAATGCGATTGTTTTCAGCTCCGGTCATATTAAACAAACTGAAATGGTCAGAGTGGGTATGGTGCTGAATATTGCCTGCATCGCGATCATCTCTTTGTTTGCTTGGTTATTCTGGTTGTAACTGAAAATTTACTAAATCCCTCTGGACACAATAATTCATCAATATCCCCATCGAATGTACGATGGGGATATTGTGCCGATGACCCTATCATGCATTCCTACTGATTTTGAGTAGCCTAAAGTCTTACGATTTAGTCGTTTCAATCTAAGGTGAGGTCTGCTGATCAAATAGGTATTTCACGTCAACTTTGATCATCAAGAATTTTCTAATAAATGACAGAATTTTATATGATGATCACCGCATTGAATGCATGATCGAAAAAATAATGACAGTAAATTCAAATGATTATGTCAAATAAACCTATTGGAAAGCATATCAAGCTTGATACAATTTTTATCACAAAAATCAACAAATAATTTACTATTTTTCAATGAATTATATTTTTAGTTGTGATGGAATTCACAAATATATTAACTATTACATAACTGAAATAATAAAAGCTGTTAATATTACAAGGCTGGATTAAATTTTAACCCGGTGTATTTATTAAAAAAAATCCTAGAGGAGGATAAAGTGAATATGATAACAGCGCAAGCATTTAGACCACTAACTAATGATGAAACATTAAATTATGATAATGGTTTAATGAATTCATCCCCTAATTAATATGGAAAGGAATAAAGGTATATCATAACCTTTATTCCTTTATTTATCCTTTCATTTATAAGATAAAAGGTAAAACATGGACATTATTAAGGTAAAAAGGGAAATAACAGTAATAATAAATAAAAAATTTAATGATACTGAATTGTATACTTGCTACTTATCAGGCTCAGTCATTGAAGGGTTTGCAACACCAAAATCTGATTATGATGTCTATGTTATATTGGAAGGAGAGCTGGAAGTAGAATGCGAAGAGATATTTATACCGTCCGATATAGGAATGTTAGAAGTGACAATCATCTCTTTAAAAGAGATAAAAGAAATCATGAAGACAATCAACAGTGGAAGCCAAAATTCCGATTGGTATAAATTGCATTTATCTCATAGGATATTAACAGGGGAATCGATTATAAAATCAAATAATTTTAGCAAATTAAAAGGAGACATAAATAAAACTAAATTATGTGAAATACTTAAGACCAAAGCAAAAAACTTTGGCGAAAAGTGCTTTTCCGATGGGATTGGAAATATTTTAAATAACGACCTAATATCAGCAGCATTCAACTTTGAACGAACAGTTAATTCAGCAATGGATTATATTTTGGCTTCAAGTGAAAACACATCCACCTTAATAAAGTGGCGTTATCAAAATGCAATGAAGGTGTTTGGAAAAGACCATCCAATAACATCTATATATTTGATGATTTGTTCAAAATTTAATGTAATCAATGATATTTCAACAATTGATTACATAAACTCAGTTGCTAAAATGTGGCAGTTAACTTTAGACTATTGTCAAGGAAAAGATATTTTCAGTTACAATGTATCTTTTACGAAAAAAAGGATAGCTAATACATCCGACATTTTATTATCAGATAAAAATAACAAACCAATAATAAAAAATTTATGGTATAGAGTCTTGTGCAAAGATGGGAAATTAATACTTTTCGCAAAAAAAGCATTATGTGAAATTAATTCAGATGCATATAAGGTTTGGTTAGTAATAGATAATGAAAAAACAGAGTTTGAAGTTGTTTCAGAATTGAAAAAAATTGGAATAACTAATGAAAATGCTAATTTTTACCTATCGGAATTCGAAAGACTAGGGGCATTAGCATAAGTAATGCGTATGGGAAATACAATGGAAAGAATAAAGATTATAAGTAAGCACCACTGCTGGAGAACATTAAAGGGAACCAAAACCAATAATTTTCAAGAATATTTTAACCAAATAAATAATGGATGCCAATTACAAGAAACAATATTTCATCTACGTGATGCAGAAGAAATGCTAATGGACTTAAGTAATTTGTCATCACCCATATCAAGATTATCAAGCACTGAAATAATACATATTTGGAATGAACTAGTTGATTATTTAAATATGAATAAACTTACTTCTAATATGGGTAACTTAGTAAATGGATATGGTTTAGATCCAGAATTAGCCTTATATGGTAATGAGCTATGCGAGTTGAAAAAGAATAAAGAAAACATCCTATCGACAATAATAAACAAAGGAATGAAAAATAAATTAGAATTAATATATTCAAGAGGGCTTGATAAATCAGTGAAATTAAAGGATGCGCCACAAAAAACAATTGACTTATATGACGAGTTTCGTTACGAATACAGTAAAAATATTAATTTATTTTCATTGGAAACTTGCCCCACATTAAACATAGAAAACATTTACCAAGATCATTATGTGTGGGATAAGGTTTTTACGATAGCTAAAAACAAATTATTTATTATTTCGGGAGGAATCCCACTTGCGTTATCTTATCATGCAAAAACACTAGACAAAAATATATATTTCTGTGAAATACATCGTGAAAATGATAGTGGTTTACTGCATAAAAGAAAATTATTCAATGAAATGTACCCAAAATTCAAAGGGAAAGAAAACGAAAGTTGGCTGATAATTGATAAATCTTACACAGGAGGAAGCATTCAATTAGCTTACAAGATGCTTGTAAATTTAGTTGGGTACAAATCGAAAATATATAAAGTATCGTTTTCACCAAAAACATTAGGGGCATTTTCATCGTCAGATTATGCAATTTATGCAGGCAGATTATTTGATGTAAAAAAGACAATAGCATATTTAACAGCCGAAGATTGGCATAAAAAACTCATCTATTTGGGAGATCATGTCACATGAGATATGTATTCAATAATGAAGTTAGTAAGTATTTAGAAATACACCTTCACAAACTCAGAGAAGAGATTCGTAGAATATGGCTTGCCAAGCTTTCCACTATTCATATCGGATATAATAACAAATACTATGGCGAAACAGTAGAAATAGATATCATTTTAAATAATATAATTTACGAGCACTTGGATAAATCAGAACTCAAGGTCACCATTATTTCAGAAGACGATTCTGAATCACAATCTGTAAATATTAAAGATGAGGTTTACTTACTAATTGATCCTATTGACGGTACTCATAACTTGCTTATGGGTTATCCTGCCTATACTACATCAATAGCTGTTTACAAGAATGATAGATACATTATGGGCTGGGTATATGATATTCCAAGAGACATTATATATAAAGCATCATTGGGAGAAGGTTCTTATATACAAAGCATATATACCAGCAAGAGAATATATACAGGCCCCTCATTTCAATTAAACGATTTGAGAGTATCATTTCATAGGGCGAAAAATAATCAGTATACAGAGGTTCAGAATAAAATTATTAATGAAGCAAATAAAGTAAGAATCTCATCTTGTTCAAGTTTAGATATATGCCTGATCGCTAGTGGCGTTCTGCATGCATTCTTAGATTTATCACTTATGGGTCACGAACGTTGTGTAGATATAGCAGCAGCTAAACTAATCCTTGAGGAGTCAGGGGGATACATAATGACTCGTGATGGAAATAGTTATAATATTTTATCACCTATAGATTCTTTATTTTTTGAGAAAAAAGCAATCATAGCTGTTTCTTCTAAAAGTGCAGGGGATACAATATTAAAATTACTGAGGATATAAAAAAATGAACACTATAGAATTAAAAATTAGAGTATTATGTTCTGGATTAAAATATGATAAAAACGTGATATATGAGTACAATAAAAGGAATTTTATTCCTAAAAGAAGGGCGTATGGAACAGGTGATAGCTCTAAGTTAGAAACAACACATTCCGTACCTCAAGAAATTATTTTAGAAGATGGTACAATTATTGCCTGCAACTATAATGAGAATTCTGATTATGATTTAATACATGAAAATGGAAATTTTTACATAAAAGCCGACAACATTTTGTTTAAGGTTATATTTCCCATTAAACCAGACATATATGGTATAGAACTTTCAGATGGCAGTAGAGTAGAAGAATACGTCACGGTGTATGGTGACACAACTTTGGGTTTTTTCTCTCCGGGGCATTGTTATTATTTTAATGATGGCCGTCAGTGTAAATTTTGTTCATTAGGTGAAGCTAGAAATAGTTTATCAGATCATAAAAAGTCTATTAGACCATCAAAAGTAATTGAAGTTATGAACATAATAGAGGCTAACAACATTAATAGATATAAAAGAATACTCATTAATGGTGGTACAACTCGTAATTATGATGTTGGTTTTGAAATGCACAAACAATTATTAATTTCTCTAAAACCTTTTTGTGAAAAAAACGACCTTAACAGTCATCTAATATCAATGCCCCCTAGAGATCTAAATAAAATAAAGGGGATTTCTGAGTTTGTTGATAGCTGGGCTATTAGTTTAGAAATATTTAATCCTAAATTATTTGAACAGATATGCCCTGGTAAATCACAAGACTACGGGAGAAATAATCTGTTAGAAGCATACCTGGCTGCTGTTTCAGAGTTAGGTGAAGGTAATGTTTATGTTGGGTTTGTAGCAGGATTAGAACCTTTAAATGATTTAGTACAAGGGATGGAATTTTTTTCAAAAAATGGCATAGTTCCAGCAGTAGCAGTCTTTCATCCCGATCATGGTTCTGAATATCAAAATCACCCTAGACCTATTTTTGAAGATATTTATAAAACATATGCTGAGATGCATAAGTTATATAAAAAATATGGATTCAAACCATTTATTATCGGTAGTGGTAGAAATTCACTTGATACTGAAGCGTACTACGGGGAAAAAAGAAATGATTAAACGCGGTTTATTTATAGCTTTTGAAGGAAATGATGGTGCAGGTAAATCAACAATTTCACGGGAAGTTTATGATATTTTATCTCTAGATGATAATAATATTGTTTTTTTAGATAAGAATTATCCTTTACTACCATCTGGGTATAGTATGTATCACATGGGAAAAATACGAGATGTCCTTTGGGATTATGACATTTCAGCTCCATTGGGTGAACTTGGTGACCGGCATTGGATTCTATTGATAGCATCATGGTTTGCTGTTTTGGATAGTTTAATTATTCAACCTTGTTTATTGCAAGGTAAAGTTATTATATGTGATAGTTGGTATTATAAATATTTAGCAAGGTTCTTACTTAAATCCACGGAATTAGTAAAATTAAGTAACTCGGTTCTATCTATAAACACAAAGCCAGACATGGTTATATATCTTGATGTTCCTCCAGGTACTGCTGAAAAAAGGAAAAAAATATTAAAGCCTAGTGAGTCTGGAAAATTAGAGATAAATGAGAAATATGATTTCATAGAATATCAAAAACATGTTCTTAATCAATACCAGACGTTTTATGATGACACTTGGAAAATTATTGATACTGACACCTTAACTAAAGATGCAGTCATTAAATTAACAGTAGATATTATTCAAGAGGAAATACTGAAAAAAACGTAAATACTGTAAGCACTATATTTACTAAATCTATTTTAGTTGGAGAAAAATAATGGACAAAGAATTTCGAAAATTAATATTAGCCTCATCAGGAAATTCTTTCACCTTGTATTTGGAGATGATAATATCATTCACGCTAATCACATATCATTGGAATGGTGGAGCGATATACTCATCTTTATATACAATTTCATATGCTGCATCGTTACTATTTCTAACGCCCTATGTTTCGTCATTTGTAGATGAAAATATAAAACCAAAAAAGTGCATTGTTATCATTTCGTTACTTTGCGGTGTTATTACCACATTTCAATACAATATTGATGACGTTAATATATATATTCTTTATTCTTTTATTAAAAACATCCTTCGTTTATTCTTGGGACCTTCTAATTTTATAATATTAAAAAGCATATCAACTAACCAATTTGAAAAAAAATTTAGTTATTGGCAGGTTTTATTTCAAATATACAAAATGGCGGCCCCGTTATTTTTAGGTTTTATTCTTATCTATTATTCAATAAAACAGACTCTTATTTTAATATCAATGCTTTATTTTATTTCAGCAATCTTATATATTTTTGTTTCAGAACCATTGATTAATGTTAATCGCAAGAAAAACAAGATATCACTAACTAACTACTTCAATATAATCAAAGATAATAAAATATTTTTTTCATTTATTGTTATTTCTACTTTGACTTGTTTTGGCTATCTATCAGATAGCTTAATAGCGCTTAGCTTTATGGAGCAGGGATTAAATGGAAGTCATTATAGTTTTGCCATGTGTCTTTCTGGTGTTTCAGGTGTTTTAATTGGTTTAGTATTTGGAAAATATAAGATTAACATATCTTTAAATATTATATTGTTTTCATTCTTTTTGTGGGGGACGGGGTATCTTTTAATAGGAATAACAAATCAATTTAATGATTTATTTTCTGATAAAATCAATTTATTTTTTATATTTTTAGCAATGGTAATAATAGGAGTAGGATCGTCTATGAATAATATTATTGTTACCATTTATATGCAGAAATTTGCAACTAATGATAACTCGGCTAAAATATTCGGCTTAACGTCAATTTCTGTTGGTCTTTCCATGTTTATTGGCCCTTTGATAGGTTCCACAATATTTTATTTTTCTTCCATAAGCATCGTTTTTTTTACAACATTTATAGGTATTTTTTTAACCATAATTGTGGTTATTTTAATAAATCGTAAATCTACGTCATGATACGGTTTTATCCTTTTACTATCGTGGTAACCCAGTGAATAAAAAACAAAATTCTAGAAAGTTTAATTCCGGCAATAGCAATTATTATTAAATTATTTCGAGTAAATGTAGGTCCTCAAACCCCATGTAACCCCATTGACCTCTTCTTTTTCGGCAAGATTGTTTTTATAGCAGTCACACGATATTTCAGATTGAATACCATTATTGTTGGAAGACAGCTTGACTATCAGAAATCCATTCTCATATGTCTGACGATTTGGTGAGTCTGAGAGGGATCGAGGTTCATATGTCGATTTAACCTGACAGATACCGATATAAAGGTATCTGTCAACTAAATCTGTGTTATGACCTCGATTTATTATGCAGAAAATATCTACAAAGCGTCATTATCATCATCGTATGTCCGATTCATTTCTTGGATAGTAAATTCTTTGACGGATTGAACTTTGATTGGGCCGTTGGGACCATATTTGTAGATATTTCCAGCCAGATTGCTGACTAAAAACATGACATACGACATTCTATCGCGTTGCCCATTGCGTTCGGTACGAACAACGCCATGCACATTGGCTCGAACATTTGGCATTAAATTTTCAGTCAGCACTTCGAGCGAACTACCAAAATTAATGATCAGGTATCCCGGAACAGGATCAATAGCCAAAAGCTCATCATTTATGTAAGCCAGTAGACCACGTTCAGTCGATCTTAGGACGGTTACCCATCCTGAATCCCGATGAAATTTAGAACCTCGGGTGGCTTTCTCTGATCGGAAATGGTTAAACGATAACATCTGGTTTTCTAACCCTTCGGAAATACCATTGGTGACGAGTTCCCAATCACGACGAGGAATACCAACATAAGCTAACACAGAACGTAGTATACATATGCCGACATGTGCCATATGGTGACCCAGTGTTGAGACCTCTGACGGCATAAGGTTCCAGTGTTTCCGTTCGAGGCGGAAATGTTCCCATTGATCATGTTCTCTGTCGAAATAACCTTCGTAACCATTGGAAAAAGTGCATGATTTGAATCCCGTATAGGGTCGAAGGTCACCTTCTGCGGTGGGTTCAAAGAAGTGGTGTGCAAATCGATCACCGTGTTCAAAATCCATATATGGTGGTGCTTTCAGGAGGAAAAAACCATCTTGGAGGGCTCGATCAAAACCGTCATTGTCAGTAAAAATAAGATTATCTCCCTCTAGATAGGAGCGCGCCATGTCTGCTGATTTATATGTTTTTGAGACTTTGCTTTCCGATGGCATTGGTGGTAGTTTGACTGGGGTTCGCATTGTTGATGAGGTTTTCATAGTCGTAGTCCTTAGGTATAGTGATAGAGTTTTTATTTTATTCGTGAATATCTTTGATTTTTGGATGAAATTTGCTAGCCATTTATAATATTATACAATTTTCTATTCTTATCAGTTCGCAATAAAAGAAGTTTGGAAATTGAACCCGATAAGTTGTATTCAACATAATGTATCTTCATCTTGTTTATTATTATAGTGTATTAATTCGTTTTTTCGTTGTGTTTATGTCTAAGTAATTGTATTTTTTATAAATTTATAAATGGAATCATTTGTATTTTTACAATTGTTATTAATTTTATTGTAATTATCTATGTTGGGTAAAGTATATGAAATTAATCTGATGGTAATTTATAACAAAGAGTTTATATAACTGCTGTTTGTATCTGAAATTATGTTTTTCCTGCGTAATTAAGTATTAAAATCATCTTTTTATTTATGACAGATATATTTATTGTTTTAGAGTTTATCCTTATGGGAGTTTATTCCAGACAATGAATCCATATACCGGGTGAAATATATTTTTTTATTTTTATATCATGGAGTCATCCTATTAATAAAGGTTTTTGAATGTAAAAATTATCTTTGCTTATAGGAAAAAATGTTCATCTACCTTATCTGTTCATTTTTCTTTTTAAAAAGATGCTTGAAAAACAATTTGTTACCTAATTATTCTAATCCAAGGCATAAAATTATTATCGTTTTGCGATAAGGAAGTATTGTTTTGCGGTAATTTTTGGCTATAGTGTGATCATGCTTGATGATGGGGGTTAGTATGACAGACTCTTCAAAATTGGATCGAATGGCCAATCTTAGCTTAGTCATGTCTAAATTTTCTCTGTTAGTCATCACGGTGGCTATTATAATTAACATTTTTAGTTGGTTGAAACCAGAATTGATCCTGGAGAAGTACGGACTTGGGTTTTCTCTCACGGAGAGAATATTACCTAATTTTGATATATATTCTTTCAGTTGGTGGCAGCTTACCGGTGGAATTCTCATAACAAGTACCGTGTTGTCATCATTAATATTTAGTTTGTGGGCTTTACATCAACTGTTTAGAAGTTATAGCCAAAGGGATTACTTTTCAAAGAAAACAGCAAGGTATTTAGGATTTGCTGGTTGGGGAGTGATTGGTTGGAGTATGTTAGATATTCTATGTGAGCCTTTGCTAACTTTATGGCTAACGATGAATGAGTCACAGGGGGGGTATTTTATATCAATAAGTTTGACTACCGGCCATTTTGTCGATTTTTTTATGTCGGCTTGCTTGGCCATAATTTCTCGTATTCTTTATCAAGCCTGTGATATATACGCTGAAAATCAGAGTATTATATAGGGGTACACTGTGTCAATTCATATGACTCTAGATGTAATGATGGCAAAGAGGAAGGTTAAATCTAAAGATCTCGCGTTATTAATAGGAATTATCGAGCAGAATCTGTCTTTATTAAAGAAAGGAAAGATTAAGGGAATTAGATTTTCCACTTTAAATGCTATATGTCAATATTTGGAGTGTCAACCTGGAGATATACTGGAGTTTAAAGAAGATTAGTTGGTTAGTGTTAGTTAGTATTGTTAATTGTTATGTCAATTTAGTAAATAAGGAAAAGAGATGAAATTTCTATCATATGCTTTATTGCTTGGTTTGGCTTATATCCCGTTTTCTTTTGCAGAAACATCAGTAAATGATGTTAATAATGAAATTCATACCAATGAAAAAGGTGCCTTGAGTAAATGTACGGATTTACTTCCCAAAGGGCATTCATACACAATTAGTGTTGTTGGAAAGTCAGATAAGAAAACGGCGAATGTAGATGGAAAATTTAAAGGAAGGTTTGATGTTTCCGATGAAACAAAAAAACCTTTAGATAAAAAAAGAAGTGAAGAGGTAAAACCTTTTATTCAATGTGTAAAAGATACTGTACTGTGATCTAAGATTTGTTTAATAATAAAGTGCCTGGGGTATTATCAGAGTTTTTGCTGAGGCTTGTTGTTTGAATCCTCAGGCACAGTTAGTTTAAGATATTTTTCCCGTGATATCTTCCTCTATATGAATATTATCAACAGGCTTCCCATGAACAAATTGTAAAAAATGCTCGGTCAAATTCTCATTTAATGGAGACATTATATGGGATTACTACATTGAAAGTATTAGGTCTTATCAGACATCGTTCACAACAATGGTTAAATCTCAATATAGAAGCAAGCAACTCTCAAATTCGTCTTAATAAGTTTGATATGATTTTTGCTGAAGTCAATGCGTTAATCGTTACTTTAGAACAAATTACTGTTCTTGGATTGGCGACTAATCAAGTGATTAATGAGAGTATGACCGTAGGAATGTTTGTCGCATTTAATGCATATCGGGGGTTATTTGCAGATAGGACAGCTAATCTAATTAACATTGCTTTGCAATTCAGAATGTTGTCGTTACATAATGAGCGTATTTCCGATATTGCTTTATCTAAAACAGAAGAGCAAAAAGAATCACGTCGTATTGTGGCACCAGAAAAGGCATCATCTTTGGAGGTCAAGAATTTAACTTTTCGATATGATGAATATGGTAAGCCAATTATTAATAATCTCAATCTTTGTTTCGAACCTGGTGAGAGTGTTGCTATTGTTGGTCCTTCTGGCATTGGCAAAACGACATTGATGAAATTAATGGCAGGATTAATAGAACCCGCTCACGGTGAGATTCTTTTTAATAATATCAATATCATGGATATTGGGTTAAATAATTATCGTAAGCATATTGCCTGTGTTTTACAGGAAGATAAACTTTTTTCTGGTAGTATTTCCGAAAATATTTCTGGTTTCGATGATAATAAAGACGAAACATGGGTTGAGAAATGTGCCATATTGAGCAATATCCATCAAGATATTCTTAAATTACCTATGAAGTATGAAACAATGTTAAGTGAGTTAGGTGGGAGTTTGTCCGGTGGACAGAAACAGCATTTATTGATTGCCAGGGCCCTTTATCGTCGCCCAAATATTTTATTTATGGATGAAGCGACTAGTCACTTAGATATTGATAATGAAGCTTCTATTAATGCTGCGATTTCAGCTTTATCGATAACTCGGATAATTATTGCACACCGTCCGTCGACCATTGCCTGTGCAGATCGGGTGATAACTTTGTCTAATGTGGAATCATAATATTGAGTAATAGTATGTTTAACATTCAGATATTAATCATGAGGCTTTTATGAATATTGCAATCTCAGCTTTATTCTACTGGATATAAATAAAATGGCCCCAGAAGAGGGCCATCTATTATTTTCATCCTTAAACCACCTCTTGGGGAGGTGGTGGTTATTTCAACAGTAAAATACCACCTGGAAAAGATTTTAAGCTTCATCAGAAAACTCATCGACATAAAGCATTAACTCAATTCCTGGCTTGATATCTGTTGTTTTTATGCCATCGTTCCAGTTCATTAAATCCTTAATGTTGATACCGTGACGTTTAGCAATACTGGCAATTGAATCGCCTTGGCGTACACGGTAAATAATGGCATTGTCATTATTTACCCTTAATACTTGCCCAATTTTTAATAATCTGGCGGTTCTCAGATTATTCATACGCTGTAATTCACGGGTGGAAACATTAAACCGCTTTGCAATAGCGGATAATGTATCACCTGAACGAACTTTATATTGGTTTTGTTTGCTCAATCGGCGGTTGTTTTTAGCAACTTCCTGACGAATATTGCTTAGAATTGTTTTATTTGCCAGCGAGTTTTTAAACTGATCAACTTTCGCCTTTGGCAGCATAATGTAATGTGGACCGTTCGGCGATGTCACTCCTCGCTTATACCCGGGGTTGTAGGCTTTAATTGATGTCAGGGACATGCCCGCCAGTTCTGCGGCTTGAGACAGCGTGATTTGTTGACCGACATCAACCTGATCAAGCGCCCGCTGATTATTGGATTTTGGCAGCGTAATGCCATATTTATCACTGTTACGGATGACATCACTGAGTGCCAGAACTTTAGGTACATAGAGCGAGGTCTCCCTTGGTAGTGATAATGACCAAAAATCCGTTGGCTTGCCTTTTACTTGGTTTTCTTTTATTGCGCGCATAACACGGCCTTCGCCGCTGTTGTAAGCAGCAATAGCCAATAGCCAATCACCATTGAACATTTTATTCAGGCGTTGTAACAAATTCAGGGCGGCAGTTGTTGATGCGGCAACGTCTCGGCGTGCGTCGTACCATTTATCCTGAGTAAGACCGTAATTGCGACCCGTATCCGGGATAATCTGCCACAGACCAGCGGCCTTAGCGCGTGAGGTAGCATGCGGGTTAAAAGCACTCTCCACTATGGGTACTAATACCAGTTCCATCGGCATATCGCGTTGCTTGATCTGCCTGACTATCCAGTACATATACGGTTCAGCCCGTAAAGTTACATCGTGGAGATAGCTCTTGTTTTTCAGGTAATAATTTCGTTGTTCACGTACCCTGTAGTTATCAGGGATCTTCATCTTCAACTCATCACGGATATATCCCCACAGCTCACGCTGAGCGCCAGAATCATCCTCTCCCCAGTAGGCAGCACGCTGATTGGTATCATTAGTTGCTATCTTGCCTGTCTTTAGACTCGTTGAAGACGAATTCTGTGCCCGTTGTCCGGCTGTCGTCGACCAATCAGGCCCTGATTGACAGCCAACCAGCAAGACAGATGCGAACAGAATCGCTTTTGTCTTCATAATTAATTTTTATGGTCGCTTAAAAGACGACCAATAATACTTATCTTGGTTTGATATAGCAACTCTCTAAATCAAAATTGATCTTTTTGTCTTCTTAGTTGACGGAAAACGGCGGAAAGCGGTTGAGAGTTGGGTGTAATTCCAATATTTCTTTGTAAATCAATATCATCACATTTTAAGAAAATATTGATTTTTTTCTCAGTTTGTAGTGTGGTTGGTGTTGTTGGTTGATTATTTTCCCTCATTCTGATTACTTTTTGCTGGTATTCGCTAATAGTCTGATTGGGTAAAACAGTATAAGCAAATTTCATATTAGAAACGGTATATTCATGGGCGCAACAGATCAGTGTATCATCGGGCAGCTCAGCGATTTTTCCGATAGATGTATACATCTGCTCAGCGGTGCCTTCAAAGAGACGTCCACAACCACCAGAGAACAAGGTATCCCCACAAAAGAGATAAGGCGCTTGATAAAAAGCAATGTGCCCCAGAGTATGGCCTGGAACATCGATGATCTGGAAAGAAAAGTGACCGAAATTGATGCTATCACCGCCACATACTATTATGGTGGCGCCTTTGTTCTGGGTTTCTGCTGGGCCGTATACTAGTAGCTCAGGGAATTGATCAATAATTCCAGGGACGCCACCGACATGATCGTGATGATGATGGGTAAGTAAAATTGCATCGGGTATCCAGCCGCGAGATTCCAAGGTATCAAGAACAGGTTGTGACTCTGCCGGATCAACGATTACAACATGTCTATTTTCATCACAAAGTAACCAAATGTAATTATCTGAAAGGGCCGGAATGCTGATAAGCTCCATTGTATACCTCTTATTAACAGCGGGTTATAAGGAAAAGAAGCCATGAAATCTGCACATACAATACAGAATATAAATCCCCCGGCTTCTTGGGTTGATTTACCTTGGGGGGAGTATTACCGTGCCGCTTTGGAGTGCCAATTACAACCCTGGTGGCCGAAAATATTTGGTTTCCATCTGTTGAAAGTCGGTAATTTGAGTGCTGAAATTGACAGTAATGTTTGTCCGATTTTTAATCAGATTAATGTAGGTAAGGAAGGCAAGAATATGCAGGTGATTAGCGATCCTTACCATCTGCCGTTTGAAGAAAAGTCTGTTGATGCTTGCTTACTGAGTCATATGCTGGCTTACAGCGCTGATCCCCATCGTCTTTTACGGGAAGTTGACCGGGTGATGATTGATGATGGCTGGCTCATTATCAGTGGTTTTAATTCATTGAGTTTGCTTGGTTTGGGGAAATTAGTTCCGGGATTATGGCGTCATCAACCCTATTGCAGCCGGATGTTTTCCATGATGCGCCAACTTGATTGGTTGAGCTTGCTTAATTATGAAGTGGTATATCGTGACAGCTTTCAAGTATTGCCCTGGCGAAATGAAACAGGTTTTTCTAATCGGCACTTGTCTGTATTAGGCTGTGTCAGTCTGATTATTGCCCGCAAGCGCACACTGCCATTAACACTAAGTCAGAGAAAAGTGACGCGATTAAAACCTAAATTGGGCAATGCCGTTGGCGTAACAAAATGTTACCGAAAACGTAATTAATCTCTATTTTCGAGATATCCCGTGTCGGTTTCTGTTGGTGAGTTTGCTGCGGCACGGGCCAGTTCATCACAACGCTCATTTTCATCATGTCCGGTGTGGCCTTTGACCCATTGCCAATCAATGTCATGGCGGCTAATGGCTTGATCGAGACGCTGCCATAAATCGACATTGCTGACAGGAGATTTATCTGCTTTACGCCAGCCGCGTTTTTTCCAGTTATGGATCCATTGTGTAATGCCTTGACGCACATATTGGCTGTCGGTGGTTAAGACAATTTTGCAAGGGCGAGTCAGCGTTTCCAGGCCAATAATTGCCGCCATGAGCTCCATTCTGTTGTTTGTTGTACGATAAAAACCTCCGCTAAGGTTTTTTTCGTGTTGTTGATAACGTAATAACACACCGTAGCCTCCAGGCCCCGGATTGCCGAGACAAGATCCATCGGTGAAAATTTCTACCTGTTTGCTCATATCTGGTAGACTCTTCTTATTCAATTCAAAACCCTAAGTCTGACACAAAAAGGCATTATGAGCACTGTAATTACACGACAAGTTGTCCTTGATACCGAAACGACTGGTATGAATAAATTAGGTGTTCACTATGAAGGACACAAAATTATTGAAATTGGAGCCGTGGAGCTTGTTAACCGTCGTTTAACGGGTCGCCATTTTCATGTCTACATTCGACCGGATAGATTGGTCGATCCTGAAGCATTTGAAGTGCATGGGATCAGTGATGAATTTTTGCAGGATAAGCCGCTGTTTGCTGACATTGTAGATGAGTTTATTGAATTTATTCGCGGCGCTGAATTGATTATCCATAATGCTCCCTTCGATATCGGCTTTATCGATTATGAGTTTGGCAAGCTGAATCGTGATATTCCGCCAACTGCGGATTTCTGCAAGATTACTGATAGCTTACAACTTGCAAGAGGGTTATTTCCGGGGAAAAGAAATAACCTTAATGCGTTATGTGATCGTTATGATATAGACAATTCTAAACGAACCTTACATGGGGCGTTACTTGATGCTGAGATATTGTCTGATGTCTATTTGATAATGACAGGCGGGCAGACTTCTCTTGCCTTTTCAATGGAAGGGGAGGTTGCTGGCGGTGAGAATGTTTCTGAAATACAGCGTATTACCCGGTCTCAAACGGCATTAAAAGTTATTTATGCAACGGATGAAGAGCTTGCGGCACATGAATCCAGGTTGGATTTAGTGGAGAAGAAAGGCGGGAGCTGTTTATGGCGTATGAATTCTGGACAAAGCTAATATAAAATTGCAGATAAATTACCTTTTTGGGTGAAAAGTTGATCAGGTGCGCCACTTTGTTATAAAAAATATTGACGGAATGATCTTGTATTCGTAATATTCACTTCGTTCTCAACCAGAACACTGCGCGGTGCGGTAGTTCAGTCGGTTAGAATACCGGCCTGTCACGCCGGGGGTCGCGGGTTCGAGTCCCGTCCGCACCGCCAAAGATTCCGAAGCCCTGGGTAGTTGCCCGGGGCTTTTTCATTTGTACTTATATCATTCAGTAATCTCTCGATAATAGACAATGATGAAATTGCATTGAAATAAGACATAGAGACGCTACCAGCTTTCTATAGTGCTTGTTTCTGCAATTCTTATTAGGAATTTATTTTCTTTACCAGGTTTATAGCGTGATGGCCAAATATCCGATGGATGTAAACCCAATTCAGTGGCAATTAATGCTTCTCCCTTTGGCCACGGGCGATGTAATGCATTACTCAATGTCGATGATGCTAATCCGGCTTTTCGGGAAACGGCTGAAAGATTTGTTCCTTGTTTTCTCAGTGCTGCAATAATATCTGCCGGATGCCAGTCTTGAATATCCATGAATAATCTCCAAATTTTAATTGTGAGAAAAACATTGATAATAGATAAATTATCAATGTCTTGCTGTTTGGTAGTAATTAGGTGCAGATTATCAATGAAGATTAATTGAATTGGCTATCGGAGATAATACTGAATAATGGTATCGATTGTTTTATAGCAAAATATGACCTATATATTGAAGGTGTTTTTTCTGGATGTAAAGAGTATTATTATTTTCTTTGAAAAATATTATTGGTTTAATAACTTAAATAACTAATAATTTCTGACGAGTATTTTCACTCTGTTTTTCATACAATTTATTAATGATTTTGTATTCACATAATAAATGCAGTGAAATTGCTTATTTTTTGTAAGCCACGACCCGAAATTCTATTCCATATATCATCTGGTTGAGTCGTGGTAATAATCAAATTTCTTATATATTTATAGTTGGCTTTTATACCCGTCATCTTTCAAGTTGCCTCTTTGTTGGCTGCACTCACTCACCCCGGTCACATAGTTATCTATGCTCCCGGGGATTCTCTCCCTTGCCGCCGCGATGCATCTTGAAATCCATAGGGTATATAATATTGTCGCCTTATAATAACTTGAATATAAAGATGATGTTTATGAGTAAGGGAATAAAAATCTCTCTGGTATATAAAGGTTAAAATTATTCATACGGCAGTACTCCTCAAATTGAGAATCAGAGTTAATTTTTAGTTTTTGATATGTTTTTTCTATCTGGTCTTTTACTGATTGATAAGGAATATTGAGTCTCTCACTGATTTCCCTTTTGCTGTGTTTTGCCAGAAATAGAAAAATAATTTCCCATTCTTGTTGGGAAAATTTTTCTGAGGGAGAACAAAACATAATGGAAGGCGGTAGTTTCCCATTGAAAAATTCTTTTAAAGCAAGCGCTTCCGCTTTCCGTCCATGAAAAATAATGCCAATACATTCATTATCTTCATTATAAAATGGGAATTTCTCGAAAAAATAGGAAGAAAGATGTTTTTCTTTGCCAAACCTATGAGTCTCTAATGAGGATATACTTTTTTCCAAACGCATGACAGTTCTGTCATGTCGTTGAAATTGCTCTTCAAAGATTGCTCCTGCCCAAGGTAATTCACAATCAAAACGCCCTTCGACGTTTAAATTAAGTGGGATATCTTGTAGCATAGCCATTGCTTTATTTTCATAAATAAAGCAAGTGCTTTTATCTTTAATTCCCCAAGGGTCATGGCTATTTTTTATGGTGTTTATTATTTGTGCTGATATGTTATTTGCTGTTTTCATCTGTTTTATTTACCACATTATATAAACATTTTACTTCCCGGTTTTAAAAATCTCTCAGGAACATAGAGATCAAAATCATTAAGGCGGCAGTATTCATCCAACTGTTGACCAGAGTTAATACCAATTTTCTTGTATATCCGTAACATATGCGTTTCTACCGTGCGATAAGAGATATTCAGTATTCGCCCGATTTGTTTACTGGTATATCTCTGTAGAAATAGAAAAATGACATCCCATTCCCGTTGAGTAAATAGCTCAGAAGGTGGCTGGAACATGATAGAAGCGGGAAGTTTACCATGAAAAAAGCGTGTCAGAGAAAAGGCTTCGGCTTTCCAGGCATGAAAAATAACGCCGACACATTGATTATCCCCATTATAAAAGGGAAATTTTTCAAAGAAATAGGAGGAAAGTAGTTTTTCTTTACCATATAAATGGGTTTCTAATGAACAGATTCTTTGTTCTGCTTGCATTACTGCTCTGTCATGGATCTGAAATTGTTCTGCAAAAGCGGCTCCTTCCCAAGGTAGATCATTGTCTAGACGTCCTTCTACATTAAAACCACGGGGAAGATCGCGCAACATAGCCATTGCCTTGTTTTCATAAACAAAACGGGAGTTTTGATCTTTTATGCCCCAGGGTTCATGACTGGTTTCCATTAGATTAATAATTTGAGGCGATACGGTTAATTTTTTATAGCTCACAACATAATTCCTATCATTATTAGAAAAATATCTGGGTTTTAGATTTGAATTAATAGAAACTTACAACTCTTGGCTGCCAATAGTGACGAATCTTTCTGGAATATATAGGTCAAACTTATTTGCTTTGCAGAAATCTTCTAATTTTATATGCAGCGGTAGATTAAATTTTTGATAAATTGACTGAATATGATGAATGGTATCTTCTGTGCTTATCATTAATTCTTCGCTGATACTCTCTTCATCCGGTGTGCGAAGGGCCAGAAAAAGAACTTCCCATTCAGTTTGGGTTAGTATGTCGTTAGGCGGTGTAAATTCCAAAGCCGCTGGAGATGATTTTTCATGATAGTAAGCAGTAGAAAAGTTTTGGACTTTGGACATGTGAAACGTGATGCCGATGCAGTTCCCATTTTCATCACAAAGTGGGTATTTATTACAGAGATAGGTTTGTTTGACTTTATTTCCTCCAAAAAGGTGAGTCTCAAGTGAAGTGACTGTTTTCATGGTTTGCATCACTTTTTGATCCTGACGACAATATTCTTCTGTATATTCGGCAATAGGTGAAGGTAATTCGTCCGTTGCAAGCCCTGCAATATCGAAATCTTCAGGCAAATTGAGCAGTTGGTAAAAAGCAGGATTTGCGTATATAAATTTTGATTGGCGATCTTTAGCGCCCCACGGCTCATTACTTTTTTCCCACATGTAAATTAATTGCGGAGTGATATTATTTGGTCTGTTTTTGATATTTGACATGGAAGTGCCCTAGCTGTTAATTAAGTAATCATCTGTATGTCTATTTTATGTGTTCTATTTAAAATAACCTGATTGTATAATGGATTGCAATAATTAATTCGCAAAAAAATAATATTTTTTTATTTTATCTATATCTGTTAATTAAATTACTTATTATTTTAGGTAAAAATGTTATCATATAAAAAAATATAACTATAAGTATTATTTTATTTTAAATTGTTTATTTGTTTATTGATATTAAAATAATATTGATTTTTGATTGGTGTTTTTTTTACGTATTCACTATTGATAAATTAAATTATTAAGAGAACATTGCCCTATAATTCGGAACAATATAAAAAATCAATTTAGTTGCTGAAAATTGCCATAAATCAAGAATGTGTCGCCTCTTAATTGGTTATTTTATCTCTTGATTTGCAACTAATAGCTGTGTTTAATTAATTTACTCCTTTATATGCACAATGAGTTTGTTTATACCCGTTATCTTTCAAGTTGCCTCTTTGTTGGCTGCGCTCGCTCACCCCGGTCACAT
Source organism: Photorhabdus kleinii (assembly GCF_025384885.1). Classification (NCBI taxonomy): domain Bacteria; kingdom Pseudomonadati; phylum Pseudomonadota; class Gammaproteobacteria; order Enterobacterales; family Morganellaceae; genus Photorhabdus; species Photorhabdus kleinii. The sequence goes on along the minus strand of NZ_JAJAFY010000004.1, from coordinate 125,567 downwards.
AGTTCTCTATGCTCCCGGGGATTTACTCCCTTGCCGTCGCGATGCATCTTGAAATCCATAGGGTATATTACTCTGATGATGCTGAAATTCATTGTAGAACAGTAAGGCAAATCAAAGAATTGTCGTTCAGATGAAATTAAGATAGTTTCCTGATATTTGGCTTTAAAGATTGCGGTTTGCGCACTGTGCTGAGAAAATTATTCCCCTAAACGTTTTTATCCCACTTGGAGTAGAAAATGACCACTCGTAAAACCCTTGCTAATGCTATTCGCTTCCTGAGCATGGATGCTGTGCAGAAAGCAAAATCAGGGCACCCTGGTGCGCCTATGGGAATGGCTGATATCGCTGAAGTTTTATGGCGTGATTATTTGAATCATAACCCAACTGATCCACATTGGGTCGATCGTGATCGTTTTGTATTGTCTAACGGTCATGGTTCTATGCTGATTTATAGCCTGTTGCATCTCACCGGTTATGGTGTTTCAGTTGATGATCTGAAAAATTTCCGTCAGTTACACTCTAAAACTCCAGGCCATCCTGAGTATGGCTATACTCCAGGCGTAGAAACTACGACAGGTCCTTTAGGGCAGGGGATTGCCAACGCAGTAGGTTTTGCGATTGCTGAACGCACTCTGGCCGCGCAATTTAACCGTCCTGGTCATGAGATCGTTGACCATAATACTTATGTCTTTATGGGTGATGGCTGCATGATGGAGGGCATTTCTCATGAAGTTTGTTCTCTGGCAGGAACATTAAAGCTAGGCAAGTTGGTTGCTTTCTATGATGACAATGGCATTTCCATTGATGGTCATGTTGAAGGCTGGTTTACGGATGATACGGCAAGCCGTTTTGAGGCTTATGGTTGGCATGTGATTCGCGGTGTTGATGGTCATAATGCAGATTCAGTTAACGCTGCTATCGAAGAAGCACGTAAAGTTGCTGATAAACCTTCTCTGCTAATGTGCAAAACGATTATCGGTTTTGGTGCGCCAACCAAAGCGGGGACCCATGATTCTCATGGCGCGCCATTGGGTGATGCGGAAATTGCTGCGACTCGTGAAGCACTAGGTTGGAATTATCCGGCATTTGAAGTTCCAGTGGAAATCTATTCTGAGTGGGATGCAAAAGAAGCTGGCAATGCGAAACAAGCCGCTTGGAATGAAAAATTCTCTGCCTATGAAAAAGCGTATCCTGAATTAGCCGCTGAATTCAAACGTCGTACCGGTGGCGAATTACCGGCAAACTGGGAAGCTGAATCAAAAGCATTTATCGAACAGTTGCAAGAAAATCCGGCCAATATTGCCAGCCGTAAAGCATCTCAGAATGCCTTGGAAGCTTTTGGTAAGGTGTTGCCTGAATTTATGGGGGGATCTGCTGATTTGGCGCCAAGTAACCTCACGATGTGGTCAGGTTCTAAGCCGTTGAACGAAGATCAGGCAGGTAACTACATCCATTATGGCGTTCGTGAATTTGGCATGTCAGCCATTATGAACGGTATCGCTCTGCATGGTGGTTTTGTGCCTTATGGTGCAACCTTCTTGATGTTCGTTGAATATGCCCGTAACGCAGTGCGTATGGCGGCATTGATGAAAATTCGCAGCATCTTTGTTTATACCCATGATTCAATTGGTTTGGGTGAAGATGGTCCGACTCACCAGCCAGTAGAACAGCTTGCCAGTTTGCGTGTGACGCCAAATTTGAGCACATGGCGCCCATGTGATCAGGTTGAATCTGCGGTGGCGTGGAAATACGCTATTGATCGTAAAGCTGGTCCATCAGCGCTTATTTTCTCTCGTCAGAATCTGGCACAGCAAGAACGTACTGCTGAGCAGTTGGCTAATATTGAGAAAGGGGCTTACATCCTGAAAGATTGTCAGGGGCAGCCAGAACTGATTTTGATCGCAACGGGTTCGGAAATTGAATTGGCGGTGGATGCTTATAACCAATTGACTGAGGAAGGTCGTCAGGTGCGCGTAGTCTCTATGCCGTCTACCGACGCTTTTGATAAGCAAGATGCTGCATACCGAGAAGCGGTTCTGCCTGCTGCGGTTTCTGCACGTGTTGCAATCGAAGCGGGTATCGCCGATTACTGGTTTAAATATGTCGGTATGAATGGCGCTATCGTTGGTATGAATACATTTGGTGAATCAGCACCTGCTGATCAACTGTTTAAAACGTTTGGTTTCACTGTAGAGAATGTAGTCGCTAAGGCTAAAGCTCTGCTGAAATAATGAGTAAATTCATGAATGAGCGCACCTGAGGTAAATGTTGAGCGGGTGCGCTCTTTTTCTGTACGATGCCGTTATTGAAGATGGATTTGTGACGGTTTTCCTCGGCTTATGCCACGCAAATTCCAGGGACGGCTACTTTTTGGAATACGTGAGGCGAACCGACAATCCCATCAGGATACTTGGCGAGTTTCTCCTTGAATTCAGGGTCCGTGAACGCGGCGCGGAAACGCTCCAGACTCTCCCAAATGGCGTAGTTCATGAATGTGCCACTGCCAGCGATTCCGCGATGTAATTGTGCGGAAATCAGTCCTACCTTAGACCGGAAATATTCTGCATCTTCCCGCCAGGTTTCTATTAGGGTGTCAGCCATTGAGGGATCGACATGAAATATGTTCACCAGCACGATAGAGCCATCGGTGTTCGAAAATAACTGTTCCCGCAGGGTTACGTGGGTGTCCATTTCTTCTAGCTTGACCATTTCTATCTCCTGAAAATTATGTGTTTATATTTATGTTTGTATTGCTATCCTGCCGAGGCGAGTCGCGTGATTTACGCGGCTTTTGACGGCAACAATATGTCAACGTAGAGACAAACGCGTTCCACCAATTACATGCTGTTTCCACGTTGTATACCCGTTATCTTTCAAGTTGCCTCTTTGTTGGCTGCACTCACTCACCCCGGTCACATAGTTACCTATGCTCCCGGGGATTCGCTCCCTTGCCGTCGCGATGCATCTTGAAATCCATTGGGTATATTTTGTTTAACTGTTTGGTAACTCTTTGTCGTTATTAACAAACGAATCCGTAGCGCTATGTCGTGTATTTGGCACCGGTGACTCTTCCAGCTTCGTCTCCAAGCTAATCAATGTGTTTAATGTCACTTTTAGCTCGTTAGGATCAGAGGATTGCACCAGTGATCCGACCCATTCAGCTTCCAGCGATATCGCCGCATCAAAAGTACGCCAACCCAGCTCGGTCAGTTGATAGAGTGGTGAGCGTTCATGCCGAGGATTAGTGATGGCTTTCACCATTCCTGAATTCAGCCCGAGATTCAACTGCTTTTGCACTCCTTGGCGTGTGATACCCATTGCGGCGGCAATCTGAGGCGCGGTAAGTGGATGTGGTACGTGCGCAATCGCGCCAAGTACTTGCCATCTCGCACTCGTGATTCCCAACGGGGCAACGAGCTGATCCCCTTTAGAGAGCAGTAAGGCGTTGAGCCGAAATACCGCCAATGTGATCTCAGTGAATACCTCAAACGCTGAAGTTTTCTCGGTTGACACGATTTACTTCCTTTTCCTTAAATACATCAAAAAACGACAACCAGTTTCCACTTATTGAGATTAGATGTCAATATTTCAACAAGTGATATTGATGATCAATGTCGCAGTTGTGAGTAAATAACTGTGGGATTGTTTCTTTCTGCTTAAAGTTCGATATTTTCACTTCGTAGGTTGATCACTTTTTACTATTACTATTCGATTATTATTGCTATCAATTTCCTTTTCCCGTAACCTCATTATTTATAGCTGAATCGTTTCATTTTGTTATCTGAAGCGGTTTTTTGTGCTTGGTTTTAATAATTTTGTGATAAACAATCAGTACATGAGTGATTGAGTCGGTTATTCTAAGCGGTTGCGTAGTAATAACTATATTCAGGGAGTAACATGACAATTAAGGTAGCAATAAACGGTTTCGGCAGAATAGGGCGTAGTATTTTACGTGCTCTTTATGAGTCTGGACGTCGAGCTGAAATTGCGGTTATTGCTGTTAATGAGCTGGCAGATGCCGAAGGAATTGCTCACTTGCTGAAATATGACTCTAGTCACGGCCGTTTTGCTTGGGATGTGCGTCTGAATAATGATGTGTTGCAGGTTGGTGATGATAATATTCGCTTGTTTCATCAACCTGATATATCGATGTTGCCTTGGCAAGAACTGGGGATTGATATTGTTCTTGATTGCAGTGGGATTTATGGCAGCAGAGCTGATGGCGAGGCACATCTTGCCAGTGGCGCCAAAAAAGTGCTGTTTGCTCATCCGGGGGGTAATGATTTAGATGCGACTGTGGTTTATGGTGTGAATCAGCACTTACTGACAGCAGAGGATTGCATTGTGTCCAATGCTTCCTGTACCACTAATTGCATTATTCCCATCATTAAATTATTGGATGATGAATTTGAGATTGAATCGGGTACAGTGACAACCATTCATGCCTCAATGAATGACCAACCGGTGATTGATGCTTATCACAAAGATTTACGGCGTACTCGGGCTGCTAGTCAGTCTATCATTCCGGTGGATACTAAGCTGGCCGCAGGGATAACCCGGATTTTTCCAAAGTTCTGTGACCGTTTTGAAGCTATCTCCGTGCGTGTACCAACGATTAACGTTACAGCTATCGATTTGAGTGTTACGGTAAAATCTTCAGTAACTGTTAAGAAAATCAACGAATTAATGCAAAAATCAGCAGCTACTTCATTTCGTGGTATAGTTGACTATACCGAATTGCCGTTAGTCTCAACGGATTTTAACCACGATCCCCACAGCGCGATTGTTGATGGCACACAAACGCGAGTCAGTGGGCAACATCTGATTAAGACATTAGTCTGGTGTGATAATGAGTGGGGATTTGCTAACCGAATGTTGGATACAACGTTAGCAATGGCTGCTATGGGTTTCAAATGATCTGTTGTTGATCGACGGTCCATAATAGATCCGCACACGGCTCAAGATTAAATAATTTAGAGAATCAATGAGAGGATTCACCATGTCTGTAATTAAGATGACCGATTTAGATCTGGCGGGTAAGCGTGTTTTGATCCGCGCTGACCTGAACGTTCCGGTAAAAGATGGCAAAGTCACCTCTGATGCGCGTATCCGTGCTTCCTTACCGACCATTGAGACAGCATTAAAACAGGGTGCCAAAGTCATGATCACTTCTCACCTTGGCCGCCCTACTGAAGGCGAATACAATGAAGAATTCTCGCTGAAACCAGTAGTAGACTATCTAGAAGAGAAATTATCTTCCCCCGTTCGACTGGAAAAAGAGTATCTGGAAGGCGTGGATGTCGCGGAAGGTGAACTGGTTGTGCTGGAGAACGTTCGCTTTAATAAAGGTGAGAAGAAAGACGACGAAACTCTGGCTAAAAAATATGCTTCCCTGTGTGATATTTATGTCATGGATGCATTTGGTACTGCTCATCGTGCACAGGCTTCTACCCACGGAGTGGCTAAGTTTGCTCCTGTGGCCTGTGCCGGTCCTTTGTTGTCCGCAGAGTTAGAGGCATTAGGTAAAGCGTTAGATAATCCAGCTCGTCCAATGGTGGCTATCGTCGGTGGTTCTAAAGTTTCAACCAAGCTGACCGTTTTGGATACTCTGTCTAAAATTGCTGACCAACTGATTGTTGGTGGTGGTATCGCCAATACCTTTGTTGCCGCGGAAGGCCACAATGTCGGTCGTTCTCTCTATGAAGACGACTTGCTCCCGGAAGCGAAGAAATTGCTGATAAGCTGTGATATTCCGGTGCCAACCGATGTTCGTGTGGCGACAGAATTCTCTGAAACAGCCGAAGCAACCTTGAAATCTACCCGCGATATTAAAGATGATGAGCAGATCCTCGATCTGGGGGATGAATCTGCTCAACGGCTGGCGGATATTCTGAAAAACGCCAAAACGATTCTATGGAATGGCCCGGTTGGTGTATTTGAATTCCCTAATTTCCGTCAAGGAACGGAAATTGTCGCGTGCGCCATTGCTGATAGTGATGCTTTCTCTATCGCTGGCGGCGGCGATACGCTGGCAGCGATCGACCTGTTCGGTATTGCTGACAAAATCTCTTATATTTCTACGGGTGGTGGAGCTTTCCTTGAGTTCGTGGAAGGGAAAAAACTGCCTGCGGTTGTGATGTTGGAAGAACGTGCAAAACAGTAATTAAGTCATGACGGGTAGCGGCCGGTTGGTTGGCTACCCGCTCTAAACAGGACCCACGTAACATGTCTAAAATTTTTGATTTCGTAAAACCGGGTGTCATCACTGGTGATGATGTTCAAAAAGTGTTCGCTATAGCTAAAGAAAACAACTTTGCTTTGCCTGCGGTCAACTGTGTAGGTACTGATTCAATCAATGCCGTATTGGAAACCGCTGCCAAAGTTCGTTCTCCTGTGATCATTCAGTTCTCCAACGGCGGCGCAGCTTTTATTGCCGGTAAAGGTTTGAAAGTTGAAGGTCAACAAGCGGCTATTCTGGGTTCAATTTCTGGTGCTCACCATGTTCATCAGATGGCTGAATATTATGGTGTTCCTGTGATCCTGCATACTGACCACTGCGCGCGTAAATTGCTGCCGTGGATTGATGGCCTGTTAGATGCAGGTGAAAAGCATTACGCAGCGACGGGTAAACCCTTATTCTCTTCTCACATGATCGATCTGTCAGAAGAATCTCTGGAAGAGAATATTGAGATTTGCGGCCATTATCTGGCTCGTATGGCAAAAATCGATATGACGCTGGAAATCGAGCTGGGTTGTACTGGCGGGGAAGAAGATGGCGTTGATAACAGCCATATGGATAGCTCTGCGCTGTACACTCAACCGGAAGATGTTGCTTATGCTTATGAGAAACTGAATGCTATCAGCCCACGTTTCACTATTGCGGCTTCTTTCGGTAACGTTCATGGTGTTTATAAGCCGGGTAACGTTAAACTGACGCCAAAAATTTTGCGTAACTCTCAAGACTATGTTTCTGAGAAATTCAATCTGCCACATAACAGCTTGGATTTTGTTTTCCACGGCGGTTCTGGTTCTACCGCGGAAGAGATTAAAGAAGCGGTCAGTTATGGCGTTGTTAAAATGAATATCGATACTGACACCCAATGGGCGACTTGGGAAGGTATTCTCAACTACTACAAAAAGAACGAAGGCTATCTGCAAGGCCAGTTAGGCAATCCAGAAGGCGCAGATAAACCTAATAAGAAATTCTACGATCCACGGGTATGGTTGCGTGCCGGTCAGGTTTCTATGACTGCCCGTCTGGAACAGGCTTTCAAAGAATTGAATGCGGTTGATGTGTTGTAATTAACGAAAGAGTTCCCTCTGAATTTTCATTCAGAGGGAACAGAACGACATGACACTCCTGTGAGAGACAGCACGTGTGATATGCGCTGATCGAGTATGCCGGTGAAAAGAATCAGTCAATGGTGAGATAGACATTCCTTCATGTAGTCTCCATTCATGCCAGCGAACCCATTCAGGCGGGGAATCAAATGGATGCCTGAACATGTTGACCTTTTTTCAAGAATTGGGGCATGGAGCGCCGATTTGACATAATGATTTAAACTCCATTGTTCTATGGCCGGTTCTTACACAAAAATACGTAGGTTCAGGGTGGATTCATAGCTACTGCATATCTGTGCATCCCATATCTTCATGGTTTCCAGCAGCGTCATGATGTGAACCAATATGACGCGAGTTTCTTCCGCGGAGATGGCTGAAATATGCTCCAGCAGCTCATCGGTGATGAGATGATGACCACCTTCCTCATTGATAGCTGAATGGTCGATGATTGGTTTCCAGAATTTTTCAGGAAGATCGAGTGACTGGCAAGTGGTTACGAAGACATCGTTAAATTCTGGATAAGGTTCTTCGAACAAGAATAGTGCGGAGATGAAGCTCAGAAGGTGCTGACGCGCGAATGTGCCGAGGGTACAGAAAACGGAAAACGTGCTGGAAAGGGGAGTTGTTTCCTTAACCTGTTCCTCCGGGATCCCAGCTGCTGAGAGTGCTTTCAGCAGCAGAGTTTCATGATCGTGTTCTTCGAGAAAAAGCTGTTTTATTCCCTGAAAAACGGGATCTGGGCATTTATGAGACATCGCTGAGGCAATGATAAACGGCGCGGCTTTGACGATATGATAATATTCGATAGCAAAACTAATGAGCTGGGAACGGGTAGCTCGTCCTTCACTCATAGCAGTATAGAGTGCCGAAGTACCCAGCTGCGCATGCCATACACGTGAATATCGTTTAAGCTGATTAGCAAATTGTTTGCCTGACAGGGTACCGCTGATATTTGGATAATGACTTTCTGTCAGAAGATAATGGTTGTCGAGCTGTTCAATAATATCTTCTATTTCGTCAGATAATACTGGATGAGCCGCTTTTAGTTCGGCCTGAGTTTTCCCTCCAGCTTTCAAATCAGAGAGAAAATTGCCGAGTGAATTATCTTTCTTATCGAGAGAAAGCACCATTCCCTGCTGACGGTAGTCAATATAATGTTCTTCTCCGTGGCGGGCGTATTGCACGCCATCTCGAAAACGTGGAGTAATGAAACGTTGGGGTGAAGTCTGCATGACGGGCTCCGTTAAATTAAATATCTGACAGGCGACGAAGTAGAGGTTTGCTATCGTCTGAGTAATAATTCCAGACAGCACTGTGAAAATCATCGTAAAGCTCAACGAAGAGTTGGGTATTCGCAATCATACTCTTCATCTGGTCGTAACGGACAACAGGGATTTCATGAAAGAATTCACGGGTAAGAATTCCATGTTCGGCTTCAATATTAATATTTGCGTGTGCCTTAATTGGCTTAATAAAGTCAGGCGGAATTTTTCCGCTGCTTTCCATCGCCAAAATATAGCTGTTTACTTTAATATCTTTTCCTTCGAGGATATCCATGATGCTGAAGAAGAACAGCGGATCGTTTGCTGACCAGTAGGCCAGGGCATCACAGAGAGACAGAGTCTCAGGAAGCGGCAGGGTTTCTGCCATGTCTTCCCTTGCAATACCTAAATGATTTAGTGCATTCAGAATAAGTTCATCATATCCGTACTCCTCGCCGTAAAACTTATTCATAATGAGCCTGGCCTTCGTTGAAGGCAGGTAACTCAGAACCGGAGAGTCAAACCAGCTTTCACGGAATAGGAAGTGATAGTTTTCAATTGCCATACCGTAATAGACTTTTTCTGGCACATCCTGTGGGGATTGCATCGTTTGCCAGAATTTATTCTTATAGAGCATAGAATAAAGCAGGTTCGCCTGGAGATCTTCGAGAATCAGTATTGCTTCATCACCGGATACAAATTCTTCACCAGAGTTATTGATATAACCAATCTTATTGTTCACCAGAGCATTCAGAAACTCAGTGGCTTCTTCACCGTGAATTTTTGGGTGCTTCTCCAGGATGTTTTTCAGCGGAGTATTCCCGTCGCAGGCGTTGAGTACCGCATTCCAGTCATTGATATTTCCGGAAAGATTTTCAACGTCGAAGGTTATATATTTATCGCTGAATACGAAACCACTGTCATTTTTTTCCAAATGGCCGAATATAGCGTAGTTATTTTTTTCCATAGTATTCTCTACCAAAAATAAAAACAGTCAGCTTGCTGGCTGACTGTTTAGGAGGGATTACAGGTGAGCTGCCATCAGAATCGGACGATCACTTTTCGGTTTGATAACGACCTTGGCTTTCTGCTTGGCAGCGGGGCTAGGAGTACTATTTGTTTTCTTGTCCATGATTTGCTCCATTATGTTAAAAGATTAATGTTAATGTATTCCACATATGTGAGAATACATAAGAGAAATAATAAATTTATTAATTTGAGGCAATAACTAAAAACCCAAGTATTGATTTAATGAAATCATTTTTGTGTTAAATTTTGTATTGTAAGTTAAATATGGGTTTTTATTCTTTAAAATTTAAATTTTAAAATGTTTGGATTTATTTATACATGAAATATGATGTAAAAAACAAAACAATATATAAGAGATTTTTGTTTTATAATTTCATTTATTATATACCCTATGGATTTCAAGATGCATTGCGACGGCAAGGGAGCGAATCCCCGGGAGCATAGATAACTATGTGACCGGGGTGAGTGAGTGCAGCCAACAAAGAGGCAACTTGAAAGATAACGGGTATAAATAATAATATATTAAGTATGTGTTGAATATTAATCACTTGTGTGATCGGGTTACAACATCCTAATTTTATAATATTCCTTAGGCGCGATTTACCTCCACTACTGTATTGAGATGGTGTTAACCTGAGTTAAGCTGCAAGTTGACGACCGTTTTTAAAATCATGACCATCACCAATACTGGAGCCCCAAGTGTAAGTGGTTGTGGAACCGAACCTTTTATAGAGCCATCAGTTGTTGATTGGGAGGGGCAGTTTTAACTGTTCTGAACGAAATAAGGACGTTATTTAGATTTTGGTTTTAGAGGCGGCTGTATGAATTTAATAATAGCTGATACATTGGAATATAAAGGTAGGATAAAAAAATCTGCATCTGGGAACAAGCCATAAAATAAACTTTTATTTATGGCTTGTTTTCAAAGATGTTTATTGATTACCCCCTGAATTTGCATTCAGGGGGAACGATACTCAGTAAATAATATTATCTTCTATTTGAAATCCTATTACCAAATTTATGAAGTTCTCCGCATTCCTAAATTCTCAGCGATAGCCGCAGAGCGAACATTAATAGCATCTGTTGATATCCTATTGATCTTCTGCCCTTTCAATGATTTTTTAATTGCTTTCATTGTCAGGAATTTGCCAACGCCTTTGAAATTATATTCTCTATTGGTTGCAATAGCGGGTTCTGCTTCTTGCAGCAGTGCTCTTTCTTCATTACTAAGTTGCGTATAGGGATGGGCCAATGCATAGTTGACATGTAATTCTGATTGTTTATTTTTTAAATCATGATAAACCTTAACCTCCATTGCGGCATAAATTTTTCTCTCACCGGAATAATCATTTTTTTCGCTTTTATCCATTAAAGCAAAGAAATCTGTTTCTGCATAAAAATCTGGATGATTACTTCTATACTTATGCCCTTCTGCATATTCTGATATCGTATCTTTTATCGTTCTTGCCATATAACCGGATATTTCAGATCCCAAAGAAAGATTGGTCTTTGATTTTTCTGAAAGGGATGGATTTTCTTCAAGTCGACTATATATTATTTGACTTTGTTCTATACCCTTTAACAATTCTTCGTGACCGAGTAAATAACCCGACGGATCGGAATCACCGACCCGAACCACTTTCAATGATTTATTTTTTGTATAATTGCTTTCTTTTTTATTCCATTTAACAACATGTGAATTTTTGGCTGCCAATTTAAATTTTAATTCATCAAGGAAATTCACCTCTTTAGTATATTTTCCTCTTTCTGGCGCTAATCCATTTTCATCCTGAAAACTCACAGGATTATTTCTCACCATTCGGTATAGATTCAGACCATCAATTGTCCCTGCCGGATCTGCACTTAACCACCTGCCTGACCACGGTTGATAATAGCGGTAACCGTAATAATATAACCCGGTAGCATCCCGCTCTTTGCCTGAATAGCGAATAGTTTTATAGTTAGCTTCTATTTGGCTGCTTGCTGCCCACAGCGCTGTTCCGCCGAATGGATAATACTCTTCCTCACTAATAATCTGCCCTTGATTGTCTAGTTCAAGCTGGCTGGAACCGATCAGATTATCGTAGCTGTAACGTAGCTGATTGTTGTTGATACCTTCTGGTTTACTGTTCTCCCAGTGCAACACCCGTACTTGTGCGCGACCTGCTTCACCTAATGTGATGACGTGTAACTCTTCTGTTGTTGTGGTGCTGTTCTGAGTTGTGCGTAATTCTAGCCCCGGCAAATAGATTACCCGTTGTTGTTGCGTAGTATTCTGGGTTTGCTGTTCACTCACTTTCAGTTGCCTCATTCCGTTGCTGCCGTAGCGGTACCATTCATTTCCTGGACCGTTATTGACCTGCTTTAGCTCTCCTCGTGATGTCCAGACCAACGTCTGACCGGGTAATAAACTGGTTTGGTGACCACCGGCATCAAATAACGTATCCACTTGATTGGGATCTGTTGTCAGCGTACTGAGAACGCCTCGGTTGCTGCGATTCGAAATGGTGATAGCGGTGGTGTAGTTATTTTGGGTAGCCGGTGAGCTGTGCCGAATTTGTGTCAGATTACCGCTGTGATCATAGCTGTAGCCGCGAGTATAGTTAGTGTAGGTATTGTTGTCGGAAGGTAGTGTAGGGGAGGGCAGTTGGTTATTTTGCTGACCTATATTGGCCATTTCACGCCCGGTGGCACTGATAAGCTGATACAAGGAATCGTAGGTATAGTTATTCTCCGGGACCACTTTCTGATTGCGCCAAAAGCGGGTAGCTTCCGCATCATTGCGTATATTGATCACATTGCCTACCGGATCATATTGATAACGTAAGTCTTGCAACACCTTGGTGTCTGATGGACGGTGGGTGGTGATACCAATAAGCCGTTGGGTTTCTGGTTCATAGCTGTATTCGGTGATAACCCCGTTACCGTGCTCTTCGAGTAATTTTTGTCCGGCGGCAGAATAAGTCAGAGATTTGATAATCACTTGTTCGGCTTGACCTTTGAGTGTCAACCAACAGCCTTTTAACTGCCCGGCTACATCATAGGCCAATCGCTGGATGTTGCCTTTGGCATCGGTCTGGATAAGTAAAGCTCCGGTGGCATTAGTACTATTTTCAGTGGTATAGATATCACTGCTCAGTTTTTGCTGCCAGAGGCTTTGGTCTTCACCTATCCAGTCGGCATTTTGGGTATCGACGAGCAGTTGTTGAGATTGTGATAGCACAACGCCGGTTAGAGAAAGGCTGTTGAGTTGAGTGAGTCCTGCGGTATCGTAATATCGGACACACTGACCGGCAAGGTTGTAATCTTTTTCTTGCTGCGTATTGCCGGCCCAGATAAGACGCTCGGTGGTTTTCTCTTCTTCCTGCGTCTGTTCGGTGATAGCAAGCAAGCGACCGGGTAAGGTGTTATCTTCGTAACGATGGTTTTGGCGGACACCGATTGCATTGATGGTCAATACCGGGCGACCTTCAATATCATTGAGGGTGATAGTTCGGCCACCATCAACCCCTTCTTCACGTAGAGCCTGACCCGCAAGATTAAAGACGCGAATGAAATTCGGGCCGCTTTGGTTTTTATTCTTACGAGGATCGGTACTTTTTACCTGAAATCCTTGCATATTGAACTCATAGAGAGTGATTAATTCATTACTGTTTTCATCAGCTTGAGTGCGTAGATATTCTAAAGAACGTACATTTAACTTCCTATTATCTAATACACTGATCGATGGTGTTTTTTGGTCAATTGCAGAATGATAAATGCTCATATTTGAACTCCTTATGCGGTGTTAATCTTTAAAATAATTTAAGTTACGGTAACAGCCAAAAGACCTTATCATTAAACAGGCGGGTAAAGCGATTTGTTGAGATGTTATAAATGCAAACGCGTTGGTAATTTTTGAGATTGTATTAATAGAATTTAAGGCATCAGATAGTGGGTATGATCGGCCAACTATTGGTAAAACAAGTGGTTAGAATTTGATATGTCGATGGTGATTAAATAGCGAATCACTTGTATCTCATCGTTAATGCAGAGAAAACGCTATTTGGTTGAGGCAGTATTTGTTTAGTTAAAACGCATTGCTTAAATGAAACATTCAAGATATCGTAATTTGATAAATTTTCTATTGGAGGTGATAGCCGGATTGATCGCTTATACCTTCCGATCAAAAAGCAAGTCTAGTCTACGTACCTTTGAATTGACTGTTTTTAAAAAGATCTGAGGCTATTTAGTTCCGCAAGCGATTTCACTTATCAATACTGATAAGATAACATGAAATTTTTTCATGTTGTAATTTTGAAATTCTCACTTTGGCTTATAATCTATTTATTTTTAAATAGTTATGGTCATTATTTGATCATAATAACTCTTAGATAAAAATTTGACATAATATAATATCAATCTAATATTATATTATAAATATTAATTATGAAACCTTATTTAAAACTAATTGCATTATATGAGAAAGAAAAGAACAGCCTTATAATTGATCTTCAAAATACGAATGATAATTGGATAGATTATACACCAAAGATTGATATAGCTCCTCTGGAAAAAGTATTTGTTATTTCTCATCCAACAGTGAGAGTGAAAAAATTTACTAAAAATATTAGTGTATTACTAGATCTTCTTCATAAGGGAGAGCTTCCTGGTGTTTTGAAAGAAAATTTAATGGAAAGAGAAAGTAATATTATGTTTTATAAGAAAAACAAATCCAGAGAAATTATCTCATGTATAATAGGTGATGTTATCTGTCATATTATTTTATCGTGTAAGAATGTAATATTAGCTAGTGATATATTTAATGAGGTAAATGAATGTTATGATATCGACAGAGATACCTTCATATCCTCTCTTAAAATGCTAAATTCAAATGGTTTAATCTTTCTTAGTGCTAAGGATATTCTCAATGAGTAAATATGAAAAGCTTGGTATTGGTGTTAACTATAAGTCATCTTTTTCGAAAGAAATTTATAAAAATATTCAACATATTGATGTTCTTGAAGTACATTCTGAGAAAATTTTTTGGGATAAGGAAGATACTTATTTAGAAAAATGTTGTAACGAAGTGCCAATTATATTTCATGGTCTTGATATGTCATTGGGAAGTGAGGAGAGCTTGGATAGTGAATATATAAATAAATTAAAGCAAGTTGTTAATGATAAAAAACCTAAATGGTATAGTGATCATTTATCAGCAACACGGCATGGAGATATTGAGGTTGGGCATTTAATGCCAATACACTTCTCAGTTGAAAATGCATGTAAAATAATAGAAAAAATAAAGAAAATAAAATCACAAGTTAGTGATAGGTTTATCATTGAAAATATTACTTATTATTATGAAATGCCTTTGTCTGATTTGTCAGAAATTGAATTTATAAATAGAATAATTAAAGGTAGTGATTGTGGCATGTTGTTGGATATTAATAACTTATATATTAATTCAATAAATCATAATTATGACCCGAAAGAATTTTTGCTAAAACTACCATTAGATCATGTTGTAGAAATTCATTTGGCTGGTGGGGCATATAAATTTGATATGATTATAGACACTCATGCTAATGATATATGGAGTGAAGTGTGGGAATTATATGAGTTTGCACTTTCAAAAACGGATGTCAGTGGTGTTATAATTGAAAGAGATTCTAATGTTGAAGATTATACTACTATTATTGATGAAATATCTATAGCTCGTGATATATATAAAAGAGTGTATGGGAAAGTAATATGAACTTAATATTCAATAAATTGTCGCTGTTTTTCTGCCTCGAATTATTATTGTTTCTTTTATTTCTCTGTTGAGAACGCAATACACGAAAATTATTATTGTTGGTGTTATTTTATTTTTACGTTATTTTTAGGGGTTATTTATGCTTGAAGTTACTGGGTTAGAAGTTGTTATTAATGGTAAGACTGTTTTTTCAGCAGTTAATTGTAATTTTTGTGTTGGATTAAACCGTATTGCGGGAATTAATGGGGCGGGTAAAACGACTTTTCTTTCAAGTATTGCTGGCGTAAATAAGGTTAAAAAAGGAAGAGTTAATTTTATAAAAAAGGGAGAGAAGCACCGATTTAATTTGCAACGGCATGGCTTTTATATATCGGATAATGTTAATTTTTATAATTTTATTACTGGAATGGATGTAATTAATTTAAGTCAGCGTTATAGGAAAAGTAATCTAAAGCATCAATTAGATTACTATTTAAATGGTTTTGGTATATCTAATTATTCTGGTATTGAGTATGGGCAAATGTCACTTGGGGTAAAAAAGAAGTTTTTATTGACGTCAGCTTTTATTATCGATGCAGATGTTTATATTTTTGATGAGCCAACAAATGGCCTTGATTCAGATTCTATACCCGTCATCTTTCAAGCTGCCTCTTTGTTGGCTGCACTCACTCACCCCGGTCACATAGTTATCTATGCTCCCGGGGATTCATTCCCTTGCCGTCGCGATGCAACTTGAAATCCATAGGGTATATAACATTTTTAATTGAGTTACTGATTTCTCTTGCAGAAGAGAAAGTTGTTATTTTTAGTTCTCATGATGACAGATTTTTACAGAAATTGAATTTTATTACCTATGAAATAAAAGGCAATAAAATATCCGGTTCCTCTATTTAGAACTCACAATGCAGTTTCTTATTTATTATATCCGCTCGTTAATATTAAACGAGCGAATATTGATTCAATTACACGAGAGCGTCAGCGGACAAATCATTTTCATCCTCACTCACGGTAAACCACGGGAAATGTTGGCTTTGTCGCAGCCAGCCTTTTGCAGTGATAACCCGGATTTCTCGTCCAACAGGATCATAGATATGAGTATCCGCATAAGCCTCTTTTTTGGCACTGTCATCGCTGATATACCGCCAGTCGTTGAGGAAATAGGGCTGATAAGTTCGTATCGTCTGCCCCTTATTGTCATATTCAGTGCGTCCCGTGACTGCCCAGCGCGTTTTGGTATCTTCCATTTTGGTCACCAGAGAACCGTCTTGGTTGCGCTGCCAGGCTTCGCCTGCCTCATGCCGTACAGACGCTTGCAACAAACGGCCAAAACCATCACTGAATGCGACTTGTTGGCGAATTTGTTGCTCAGAATCGCGGTCATAACGGTCTGTGGTCAGCGTAAGGTTATGGGGAGGTAAACCGATGCTGTTGGTTAACAGTTTAACCAATGGTGTGTCGGCTTGTTGACTTTGTAGCCAACGGCGGCGAGCTAGTGCGCAAATACGCCAATCTTCCGTGATAATCCGTAAATCACGCAGCGTTTTCTGCTCTTCCTGCGTTAATGTGTTGAAGGTTTTCTGACTGAATGGTGGCATCCAGCTGTCTGGTGCATAGACCAGACACAGCGCGACAGGGAGTGGCCCGGTCAGATTAATGGCGGTATTGACATCGATTGGTGGAGAGAATGGTTTTTCTTCTGGTGAAGAGTAACCTGTTTTCACACCATTTTCGATTCCCCAGAAACGTTGCGTGACAGGGCGTCCTAGTGCATCCAAGATTATGAGATGCACATTATCATTGATATCAGTCAGTTGCACAGGTGTGAGAAAACGCCAGTCATAATTGGCTGAGACAGTCAAACCAGCAGCGTCTTGGGTTTGAGTGATGACACAGTAGTAGGTGTCCCATTTCAGGGTTGTTTTCCCAGTTAACAGGGTGTTACGTTGTGCGACAGGACGCCAAAATTGTGCTTCCGTCCCGTAATCGGTATAGCCTTGACGAGCTACCCAGACTTTGTTTTCGCCAGTGTGTGGGAACAGATAAGGCTCTTGTTGGTACCCGGCCTGTGTCAGAATTCCCGGTAATTCATCTGCTGTAATACCGCCGTCAAATGCGGATAACAGAGATTCCGTTAATACCGCCGTTTCGGTAAAGGCGATTAAAGCTTGTCGTGTCGGTGTTTTCAGTGGCGCTTGGTTTTTTCCATCGATTTTCCCATCAGTATAGAATGTTCGTTGCTGATTGAGGTATTCGCGTGGTTTATCATCGGTAATCAGACTATTTTCAGCACATAAAGCTTCCAGATTTAAACCATCAACAGGCACATGTTGAGCATCGTAAGTGAACGCATCACTGCGTGTACCATCCGGTAATCCCAACACTCTTAGCTCATTGCCGATTAGATGATGCCAACTGGATTGCTGGCAGGTTAATCGCAATAGTTGTTGTTGGTCGTCATAACTGCTGGCAAACAGCGTATCCGGTAGTGTATCGGGATACGGATTGGTTGTTGGTTTATTGCGGCGGGGATATTGCACTGAAACCTGTTTCAGGGGTTGCCCGAACAGGTCACTGGACAGCGTGATATCCTGATTGCACAGGGGATCACTGATAATACGTTCATAGTGATAACTACGGCTCTCGACGACTGAAGCCCAGAGCACCGGGGAAGCGGTAGTGTCATCTTGTAATTGGCGCACTTGTGGACGGGATTCAGTCACTGTATAGGGGATCTGTTGCTGTGCGCTGCCATCCAGCCCGTAAAGTTCACTACGCAGTGGCTGGCCTTTTAGCGCCCGGTTTAACCAGTACCGATTATGGTCATCTTCCGGTGTCAGTGGAACATCTTTGCCCTCTTTCCAGAGAGTAAAGCGCGGCGTAAAACCGGTGAAAGCTTGCTTATCGTCACGCCAATACCCGGCGGATAGCGTATTGTCTACCTCAGGGATTCCGGTGGCATACCAGTTTTTGGTGAGTGCCGGTGGTGTACGTTCCGGCGCATTACCTTGAGCCAGTTGATGGCTGTCTGTCTGCTCAACATAACCAAAGCCACGAAATTCCCGCTCATGTCCATCCCAAGCGCCGTGAGCATAATGTAAAGTGGTCACTAATTTGTTGCCGCTGATTTCATCCTCGGTTTCTGTTTGCCAAAGGGTATGGACCGGGAAGGGCAGGTAACAGACCGGTGTTTGTCCGGTTGCTAAGGCTGCGGCTTTTTCATCCAGCCAGAATTGGGCAGAGCTACGGTAATGCAGGGTGTGATGAGCGCCCATATTGTTGTTCATTTCACTGAGTAACCACGGTTTCGCGTTAGTCAGATCGCAGCGCCAATGATGTGGCGCCATATGCGGTACGCTCAGGATCAGGCTGACAGCCCCTAATCCTTGTACATCGGCCACTTGTAACTGGCAAGTATCATCAAAATGCAGGCCGTCAGGAAAATGGAGTGTGAATGGTTTTGCAAAACCGTTACCACTTTCATTTCTGAAAATCTCCAGATGGTCAGCATGAACATAAATCAAATCGGCAGGACCGCTGCCATCTAAATCGGCCAGATGAATTCGATCAGGATTAAAATTGGCGGCAGATTGGCTGAATCCCGGCAATGTGATTGGCTGACCAAAGCGGCCATGTCCCAAATTTGGCCAGCAGGTGACTTGAGTTGCACTCACTTCAACCAGATGTGCTTGGCCCGAACCGAGTACGTCGCTAAATGCCACTAACTTACGAGCATCGGCGCCCGGTAACGGCAAGGTGATATCACCGGATTGCACCACTTCCCGTCCTTCGGTAAAACCATCACGGTTATTAGCATACAAGCGCACGCTTTTGGGACCAATCAGCACTAAATCGGATAGCCCAGCCCCCATTAAATCGGCAAGTTGAGCGCGAGGATGAGAATATTCTATCGGCAGAGCATGTAATGGTGTAAAACGTGTCCAGCTACCATCCGGGTGTTGGCTGTGATAGCCCCTTAGCCCCGGCCCGGTGATAACCCAGTCCAGTTGTCCGTCACCATTAATATCCATCAGTGAAGCGTTATCCTGCAAAGCTGGCATGATGGGAAGGAGTTGCATTTTCCCCCAGGTGACCGCATTCATCTCTTCCCCAGCTTGACGTTGGGCAGATCGATACCACCAGCCATTTCTATCCTGATACAGAATACCGGGCACACCTTCTCCTTTCAGGTCAAGTAGTTGCCAGCGCTGAATGGTGTTGAAATTTGCCAGTACATCCATTGGTTGCCAGAGTGCTTTTTGTTCTGGCTCAAAAGGCTGATAAGCCAGCTCCAGTGGTGGCAGTGAGGTGACGGTGTTGTTGTCCTCATGGCCTATTCGACGGACAGAAACGAGCGTGCTGATCACCGCGTTTTCATCATAATCCAGTATCAGACGTGAAACCAAAGCGGGTTCATCGTCTCCTTTTGTTTGACCAGACAGGGTTTGTAGACGGTGAAACATCAGTATTTGGCGGCATAGGCGACGGGTGCGCAATTCAAAACCATACTCATAACGGGAAAAACGGTCTTGGCGGCAAAGCCAGTTGCTTGTGGCTTTAAACAGCGGCATGTCAGATAAGCTGTTTTTGCGCTCACCGTAGTCAAATACTAAACAGAACAACCAGCCAGATTTGAGTGGGTCATCTCCGTTTAGTGTGGGAAAAACGTCGCTGGCGGTCAGGTTACCGTAATGTACTGCTTGCAGGTAGCGCTGGACGGTTGCGTTCGGATGGGCTGTGAGCTCGTCAGTTTCACAACCTGTTTCATCTTCGGCGCGATACTGATAATAAATCTGCTCACCGTGGGATGATACCGAGGCTTCCAACAGCCATTGTGCCGTTTGGTTAACATATTGCGCTGTTTGGCTAACATATTGTGCTGTTTGCGTAGCATCTAGTGGATTGTTGATGCGTGCTTGAGGGTTTTTGCCCAGTAAATGGACCTGTCCGTCGGGGCTGTATATCAGCCAGAAATCGGTTGTGCCGGTTGTTTGGGGTTGCCAGTATTCCAACCGGCTAAAGTGGCTTTCTAAACGAGAACGATAACCGGTAACGGTGAAGGTCGCCCCTAAATTGATGCCCTGCAATGAGGATTCATTGCGGATATCAGCTTGACCTCCCTCATTTAATGCTACGACCAACACTTCACCTTCCGGCCCCAGAAAAGTATCGGTTTCATCGTAATTCGGCACGCCGGTACTGGTGCGACGACGAATTGTCATGACGTTGCAGTCCCAACCGAGACCAAACGGGCTGTTACCGGTTCCACTGTTGTAATTCAGAGTGAGTGAGGGGGCGTAACCACGCCCGGCAGAAATGGGTAATGGCAGGGATAAGGCAGCCATACCATCCGGCCCGGTGGGTGTTAACGCTTCACCCATACCGGTAATGGCCCCGCCGCCCTTGGGTAATGACAACTCGGCAACACGGAATGTCTGTGAATTCTGCATGAAAACTCCTTACAGGCCCCGATTCGGAGCCTGTTTTAGTACGTTGGGATGGTTATTTAATGGTGTAGCGAATATGCAAAATGATATCGTTCAGGGTTTTTAGCATAGTGGCTTGTTTACCTTTGCCCGGCGTTGATGCATTTGGGAAGCTCAGGGTCAGAGTGCCTTGATCAATGGCGATACCTTCGAATGGCAGGAATTTGCCATCGTTGAAATCGAGCTGAAACTGGCCGCTGTCATTCATACCGTGAGAAACTGCCAACGCTTCACAACCGTTAGCTAATCCGGCTTTATCGCTGTAAGACAATATTGCCTGCACATCCTGATAGGGTCCTAGCAGCGCGGGCAGGGTGACACTGATCTGTTTGATACGTCGGATTTTGCCAATGGATTCCGGGTAATCCTCACGAATTTTCAAATCAGCTAATGAAATGGATGCCTGCAAAGAGGTTTTAGTGTCCGCGCCGGTGCCAAATGCCAAATTATTATTACCACTGCCGGCACTGCCTGAGCCTTCATTCACCAGCTTCTCGATTTCCTGAGTTAGGGAGAATAGGCCTTTATCTTGCGGTAACCCAGCATAAACTTCGGCCAGCGACACTGTGCGTTCGACCTCCAGTGCACGTTTATCGCGTTTCAAATGGGCATCTTCCATTTGTGCCAGACTTAGCATTAAAGTTTCACCAGCAAGCAGGCCGGCATAGGTTCCTTGCCAGGCACCCGGTTTAATGAAGCGGGCAGAGTCATCATTGAGTTCCCAACGGTAAGCCTGTTCTGCCATTAAACAACGTGCGACAGCCAAATCGTAGAACTGGAAGTAAATCGCCGCCAGCCGGCCACGTAGCCAGTTGTACAACGCTTGATTGCTGAACTTACGTTGCAGGAAGGTCAGTTGAGATTGGGTCTGTTCTTGCTGGGTTTTCAGGCTGTTTTTTTGCAATACGGCGGCTTCACGGCGTACTGCCAACGATTTAAGTTGGGCATCGAGTTGTTTCAGCTCCGCTTCGGCATTATTACGCTGGATCTCCCACTCCTGACGGCGACGACGGTAGGTTTCAGATTGGCTAATTTTATCCGCTTCGGTGTTCATAACATTAGCGGAGAATTCCATCACATAACCTGTTGCCTCAGCGATAGCTCCCCAGCGGCTACCACCACCGGCGAAGCCGAAGATGTTAGGCACTAAATCAGCCGCAGCGCCAGCCAGACGGGATGCCTGAACTGCTGTGGTAAGCCCGGCTGCGGACGCTCGTAGCGTCATGGCTTGGTTTTCACCAGCGTTGATGTTTTCATCATACAGTTTGCTGTAGCTATCAAAGCGCGATTGTGCCCCTGCTTTGGATTTTTCCAGCACAGCTTTCTCGGCATCCAATTCTTCAATGGTTTTGTCCTGAATGCTCAGGTTAGTCAATATCAGCTCTGCGGCCTGATTTTGTAATAACGCATTGAGTGCTTCCGCGTCCTGACGT
This sequence comes from Photorhabdus kleinii, assembly GCF_025384885.1. Classification (NCBI taxonomy): domain Bacteria; kingdom Pseudomonadati; phylum Pseudomonadota; class Gammaproteobacteria; order Enterobacterales; family Morganellaceae; genus Photorhabdus; species Photorhabdus kleinii. Next base: position 103,282 of record NZ_JAJAFY010000004.1, on the reverse strand, counting down.
TCGATAATATTTTGTAATGTGGAGCCGAACTGGGTGAGCTGGCTAACCATGCTGCGTGCATTTTCCAGCATGTGCGGGAAACGCCACAGGGACATAAATGGCTCTGGTAGATTGCCTCCGCCTTGAGATGTGGCAACCGCCGCGCTGAGTAACGCTTTCGGGTCCGCCGGCGTGGCATAGATTGACAGATAGAGCGGCTGACCGTCGATAGAGAGGTTATGACGCAGGTTGTATACTCTCTGAGCTAATGTCTGCCAGTAATTCATCATCACTTCATTGATTTGTGGCAAGAAGAGATCGGTCAGGGTATTGGCGCTGAGCAATGCTAAAAGTGCCGGTGTACTCTGCCGCAGAGCGGCTATTGAGCTGGCGTGAGCATTTTGGGTAGTAATATCAGCGGCTCTGTCCAGCCGTGGATCACTCCATGTGGTACTCAGCGGCAGATAAGGTTTATCGCCTAACAGATGCAGCGCTTGCATATACCACATCTTCGCTTCGTTAAGTGTATCTCGCTCCAGTTGGCGGTAAGCGTGATCGCCGCGTGCTATCAACAGATCAAGGGTGCGCATAAAGGTTGAGACTTTGTAGTGCATTGGATCGTGTTGTGCTACCGCGTCAGGATCGACGGAATCTAAAGGATCACTGTTCCAACTGGTGTCTTCCAGTAACGGGCGGACGTTCCACTGGTAGTTTTGAATCTGGCCGTGGACAATGTACCCGGATGGGCTCCAGACATATTTCAGCCAGCGGTTAGCTTCGTCAAAGTTTTGTTCATGCAACAAACGTTGAGCAACCAGCATCGGGGTATAGTAGAACAGTTCCCAGAAATAAAGGCTGTTAGCGCCGGTGAAATCCATCGGTTCAGTTTTTTGATTTTCTATAAAAATAGGATCACGGTTTTTTTCATTACCTTTGGGATAATAACCTTGAAAATTCGTACCATTCTTAAACCAAAACTCGCCAATTTTTATTGGATCAGCAGAATATTTTACAAATAAATAAATCCAGCTATCGTTCCCTTTATTATCCACTGGTTTTGTATTGTTACTACGCTCTTTTACGGATATATAAGTTTCAGAGAGATTAATTAATTGATTTTTATCTGTTAGTTCACCCTGATAAATGACATTTTTTTGATCAGATTGTTTTTCACTGTTTCCTAACATAATTGTGATATTTTTGCTGTTACCATGAAGACTTGAGTCGTACATTGGTAATGTTGCAGTAAAATTATCACTCCATAAAACAGGCTCCTGAATATTCTGAGTTTCCATACTCAGAATTGTATCGATTCCGGTAGTAGCGCGTGCAACCAACTGGCGGGCAAATAGGGTATTCAGGCGAGTACGATAGGCTTGCCATTGCATATATTGCGCACCATTTTCATTATGGTGAAGGGTCAGGGCATTATCGGTACTCACCTTGCGGGTGACAGGAATACTGAAACTTTCATAACCTAACTTGCGCCCATCCTCCGCCAATGCAGTAAAGGTGACATCAATACTGGCTGAATTATTATTAAAATTCAGACCAGTACCATCTATTTCGAGGGTATTAAATTGATAATACATTTCATCAAAACTAGGTGATGGCTGAACGGAGACATCTTTATCCGCGGTAAAAGTTTGTTCTTTGCTACCCGCTTTTACTGTTATCTGAACTTTTGCAGCAGGAATTGCAGTTTTGATCTCTTCCGCGTTATAGACATCAGTAGCAATAATACGGAGCCCATTATTCGTGTCCTCCATATAGAGATATTGCTTAAATAAAGGTTCTTGATTAGAAGTGTCTATAATATAGCCGTTATCACTATTGGTAACTTCTGAATATAGGCTTTTTCCCCAATTAGGAAGAAAGACACTTACTTTACCAATTTGGTTATCCCGATAAAACAGCAATCTACCCTGACTATTATTAGTGGTGTTTCCACTATATTGATATACCGGGTATATTAACTTTTTATTTGATGTCCATTGTGTATTGACACTCAGATTGGTATAGACAATAAATTTATCACCCAATTTGCCATATTTTTTTATCAGGTTGCATTGATGACGAGTTCGCTCATCAGCTCCTTCATAGGTAATTCTTAACTTAGGTGAGATATGGATTTTTAAATCACTTGATGATGCTTGGTAACGGATAATTGGAATATCTCCACCATGCACCATACTGAGGTTATATTCTCCTCTGCCATAACTGTTATTGCTATTTACCGATGAAGGGATTTCATAATCCTCTGCATAGCGGTTATTCACTCTTCTGACATTATTAGTATCGAATTGTTGATAACTATTATCCCGATAAACATTGCTCTGTTCTGGGGTCATATCTTTGGATGCCATATCGGCAAAGATATATAGCCCTTGCATTGCAGCGGTTTTATAACTATCCAGTGTATCCTGTTGATTATAAAACATCACCAGCAACGTATCTTCACCCTGATAACCGGCACAATAGAACCCAGGCGCTTTATTTTTTGCCAGCCCTAGTTTGGATATTTTTTCATTGACATCAAAGGTAATTGGCGTATTCCAGGTGCCGTCATAACGGATATGCGCTAATTTCAGCTCATAACGATAATCTGTCTCGGTTTGATAGCCATCTTTACTATTTCCGGTCTGTTTGGTGATCTCCTTTTGTTCCAACCAGAGCAGATACAAGCGGGATTTGTACATTACTGGCCGAATCGTGCTTTGGTAAGGATTAATTGGACAATCAATTTTGTGCCACTCGCTCCAGGCGTTAGCCGCGAATTTACCGTCGCTGAATTTACTGTGATCGACACTGCGCCAATAATATTCACCGGTATCAGTTTCACTGAGGCCGATAAAATAGGTTAGCCCTTGATCGTTATTAATATTATCGTGATATGCACTAACAACTTTAAGATTAGCCACCTGTTCAAACGAAGTCAGATAAGACATAAAGGCGTCTTCGACCGTATCGGCGTTTAATTGGCTTTGGCTGACGGATTGCAGTAATGCGTCCATCATTTTGGTTTGTCCGATGCGCATGGTCGGATCAATATAGTTTTCTGGATAGTAAACTAATTGAGAAACACCCGCCCAGGTGCTGTAGCGTTTGTTGTATTTGTCCCAGTCGATAAAGAATTGGCGGCTGATAACCCCTGAATTAGCATTTTCTTCCACATTTTCCAATGCCCGGTTGACGTACAATTGAATGCTGGCAATGGCTTCGGCGATCCGGGTGGTTTTGATTGCAGCGGAAACTTGATTATCAATCAGTAAGTATTGATACAAGTCATCACGGCTTTTAATAGCCGCCGCTGCCTTAGCAACTTGACGGATATAGTAGGTACTTAATGCGGCACTGCGAGATTCATCCAGAAAAGCGTGTAATGTATTGGCCTGTTGTGAATTCAATCCGGCGGTTAACACGCCTGCCGCATTTTCCCACTGGGCATAGGTCGGTGTCTCTTTCATTGATTGAATATAATCCAGCCCGACCAAAGCGGAAACACCCTGTGGGGCGACATTCAATTGCTGTGCGACATTAACCCATTGCAGGATAGTATCGATAGATGTCCAACAGGAGAACGCATTTTTTTGCGTCACAGGCGGAAGATGTTGATGATTTTGTGCTTGAGTACTGGCTTGCAGCAGCAAATTAGCATCAAGATTCATGGCATCAGCCAGTTGCTCTGCTGTTAACGTGTTAGCTTCAAATGCCGCTAATACCGAGGAGGCTTTTTCACCTAGAGCGTTCACCCAATCTGCAAAACGCGTCAGCATGATCAATGAAAGGGCATCATGTGCAGGTATTGCCTCAGTTGACGTGCCAAACATCTCTGGTTTTGTCACAAACAGGCGGAAGGCGTTTTCGTTGATGCCGGTGGAGTGGTAAACCATTTCCAATTGTGCCAGAGCCTGACAATACTGAACGATATGTTCCTGCGTTTCTACTGCTTCCGATGAACCCGGCGTATATTGAGTATTCAACCAGTCCCAGAATTTTTCTGCTGTCATTGCGCCGTCGCCGGGCTGTAACTTATCTGCCCAAAGCAGTACTGAATGGGCGACATTTTCCGATGATAATTGCAAGGTGGCCGCAATATAGGGCGCCATGGCATGTAGTAAATCTGCTTTGTCTTTGTCAAAACCTTGTAAACCATGGTAGACGGCATCTAGCAGATTCTTAATTTCAGGCGTGAGCGTTTTGTTATAGCTGGTGGCGGTCATGATAAATAACTGGAACACGCTCCACTTCTGTGTCTGTAACCAGCCGGTAATGGTATTGAGTTTTCTGATCAAGGTAGTCAATTGTTTATCACTGATAGCGGATAAATTAGTTTCCCCTTCACCCACAGCAACCAGCAATAAATCCAATTCATCAATGGTTAATTGATGGATTTCTGCCAGTAATTTCCCGATATATAAATTGGAAAGATTCTTTAGGCTATTTTTAATCTTTCCGTCTTTATTATTATGGTCGGTAATTTTAAGCAAGCGGTAGAGTGAGACATCATCGATATTAAATGCACGCTTGAGCATGGTTTTGCGCCAATCACCGGTGCTACCTAGATTTAAATCAATCTCTTCATCTCCGGTAGAAAAATATTGGCCGCTCAGTAATGGCGTATTAAACAGGCGATCAAATTGGCTAGGTTGATTATCATATGAGCGTTGTGAAATAAGCGCATTGCATAGTATTAGGGCAGTGTCAGCATTAACAGCATAACGCTGCATATAATATTTAGTCAGAAAAACTTTACCTAATACTTCTGTGTTGATATCCAGTTGTGGATTAACACTGCGCACAATGCCTTCCAGAATAGTGGGTGACAATTCTGTTGCACGGGATAAGCGAATTGCTTTATTGAGTTTTAGCAGGAAAGAGTATTGGTTATATTCCTCAACGGTAAATTTTGCGGCAGCATAGGCGTAATTAGTATTAGGAAGTACTCTTGTTAGGCCAATTTCAAAAAGTTGACTGATATCAGTGGTACTTAATGTGATATGTTCTGAATATTCTATGTTGACCTGAGGAGCTCCTTCAGTTCGAATAAGTTCTCTTTTATTATTTAACTTGATGGATAAATAGGAGGCATTCCAGAAATCTTTGAATTTATAATTTAACTGGTAATTCTCACCACCGTAGGGAAAGAGTTCTACGTCTACTTGATAAGCATTTGTTGTATATTCGCGGGTAATCCGATATACCTTGACCGTGTCATCACTACTGTTGACTACTGGAGTAATGAGCTGGTTATTACTATATTCCTGTTGACCAAAATTACTGGCTTTACCAATAAATTGGCTAAGTTCTTCATCACTTAAATTGTAATAACGTTTAAGGTATTCCGGCATAGCCAGTGAGGCCGGTTCGATATTACCAAAATTTTTCTTATAAAGTTCCTCAGCATTACCTTCGGTAACCTCCTCCGTCAGAATATTAAACAGCTCAGGTGAGATTGAAGCGTTAATACCCAATAGCGAGGCTTGATGCATTAGCCCGGCAATTGCCGGTGATGCATTTAATTGCTCAAGCCCAGGATCTTGTAGTTGAATAACTTTACGCACATTTTCATAAGCATCGTGATAAGGCGTTTCGCCGGAAGGACGGAAAGTGGAGAGCATTTCCATCACTTTTGTATAATTATCCAGCTTAGACTCAGTTTTAATACTTTCCAATAATAGCTCGTTGGACAAAGAGAGTGTGGAAAGTTCTGTATCCATATTTTGTTGACTGAGCGCCATTGATTTGAGATCTGGGCGGCGGGTCTCCAGATAATAAACGGAGTCACTTGCGTGTAAATTGCGTGCCTCACGATAAAGCTCAGTCAAATAAGCAGCGGGGGAGAACATGGAGGAAACGGTACCCGGTGCAACATATTGACTGGCTCTGCCGCCAAATTGACTGTTATAGCCTATCAGTTCAGCATTAGGGGCGATGATGGCAAGATGTACGGCATTTTGTAATTGAGGATTGGCGCGTTTGAGAATACGCGCTTCATATAGCCGATTATCCTTTTGGGCCTGTTGTGCATCATGATATAAGTCGTGTGCTTCGGACCAAGAGAGGTGAGCAGAGACTTGCTGATGAAATTCGTTAAAAGAACTGTGGCTAATATCTGTCAGACAGTGAAAACCACACTGGCTTTTTAATACATCAGGCATCTCTTTTACAGACTCGTTCATATTTATTCCTTTTAAATCATAAAGTAAATGAAACAGCCTTGTTGCTTTTACATCATGGATCAATAAGAGAGTGATTCCGTTCCATCGGAAGAAGGGATAATCAAAGATAGGTTTTGAGAAATCGCTGAGATAATAGTTTGCGAATGAAAAATAGACCTAATCTTGATCTCTCGGAGAATCACTATCTCACTGTTTTCTTTAAATAGCTGTTGCAAAAAAAGCAGATGCAAAATTTGCAACTGACTTTCTAATAAGCGTTGAATGGAAATGGCACTCTGTTGTTTACATAATGAACTGTGCGAGAAGGGTGAAGTTCAGTGATGGTGAATATAGATTGTGTAATTTACTTGATGTTAAATATGTGATTATTTTATGTTGAACATTATGAGTGTTTTTACAACCGATTGAAATATTTAATTAAATTTTTGATGTTGCCTGTTTTTTCTTAATAATAACATGTGGTGTTTATTTAGAAATATTATTGTGATGTAAGGGTGAATTACGTTTATTTTGCAACAATAATAAAAAATGTTTGATAACTGCTAAGAATAAAGATGATAAAACTCAATCTCAGTTAATGCATATTTCAATGTTAAATAATGCAAAGAAGAAAAGTTGTTGTAATGTTTCATTGTTAATATTCCATTCTATCTCGGATGGAACAATTAATTAGAATAGAAGGATATATGATGCTATTTTGTTCAAAGCACTTGAAATATTTTATGGAATCGGCGAAAAGAGAGTCATTCACTTTAGCAGCGGATACGCTTTGTATTACTCCTTCCCCCCTAAGTAGGATCATATATCAATTGGAGCAACGTGTGGGCTGTCAATTGTTTGAAAGATTGCCGGGAAGGACTAAATTGACTGAGGAAGGGATGGCCTTATATCAGGAGCTATTGCCGTGTTATGAGAGAATTCAACGAGTTGAGGATAATTGGCATTATCGTAGAAATGGGAGATTAGTGAACGCCGGCAAACTTATTATTGGGACAAGTGGAGAATATATTAATAAAATTTCGGCAGTGATAAAAAGAGCGGTGCAACGTTATCATTATCGTGATATTTACATAAAAAACAATTTTCTGGTTGATGATTCAGCAAGAAAAGAGGCAATATTTTCTTCTTTAATGAAAGAAGATATAACTGTCTATGTGACGACTGAACATTATCCTGACAACGATGATATTATAAGAATAGATGGAACTTATCAGGTGCTGCGTCTTGCTATCGCTAATGATATTTTAGGATCGGAAAATCATGCTGATGATATTATATCCACATTGCCTTTGGCTCAGCATAATAGTGCTTTCTTGAAACAATGTGACGGCTTTACTCCACTGAATTGTCTACCTAAGTACCAAAATTTAACTTTGCTAACTGTTCCTGATTTTACTCATCGGTTGGATTTAGTGAGATCAGGTATCGCGATAAGTTTAATGACACCTAATGAAGTGCTTTGTTCTGCTGATATTCATAAAGGTATTACCTTTTTAAATTTTAAATCGTATCCAACACCATCAGTGAAATATTGTGCTTATACTCTCAGACATAAATATAAAGAGCCATTGAATTTATTTATTTCTGATTTAATTATTTAGAAATAGATTAAATGGATAGATTGCGGAAGGTTTTGTTAATTATTTTTATAGCTAGAATATTTATTGTTTTTTATGTAATTAAAATAAGTAAGGAAATTATGAAGTAAATTTCTTCTTATGGTTTTCGGTAAAATCATTAAATCCCCTAAAATATTTTTTCAGGGGATTTTCTATTACTATACCCTATAGATTTCAAGATGCATCGCGACGGCAAGGGAGCGAGTCCCCGGGAGCATAGATAACTATGTGACCGGGGTGAGTAAGTGCAGCCAACAAAGAGGCAACTTGAAAGATGACGGATATATATTAATTAATGGCTATTTTACCCAACTCAATTTGCTCTGGATGACGTCAAGTTGCCTGTATAAGTATTACGTACATTCCTATGAGTGGCAGCCGATTGATTAATATCTTGTAATAATACATAGGTATCTCTACCTTGATGCCTCATTGAAATAACCTCGAATGGTGTTTCTCTCGGGAGCAATATTTCCGCTTGTCCAGCTTGTGGTCCACTGGCTCTTATTTTCAATTTTTCAACGAAGCCTTTCCTCGAATCATCTAAATCCATCTTAAATACTTGCTCTTCGCTAGCATTATTATACTTAGATGCGGCGGCGACATTGACACCAGCATTCGTTAAAAATGCCATTTTGACATATCGAGTTTCACTGGTTTCTTTTTTGTGGACAAAACTCAGAAAACCACGATGGGCTGATGTTGATAAATAAGCGTTATCTGAAACGATATCACCAACATTGATACTATTTCCTTCCTGTGGCGAGTGCCAAGGTGATGGCGTGGAATTATCTACATAGGTCATCACTCGATAAGTTATCCGCATTTGTCTATTTTGTAGGGAAGATAATGTGGAATCTAAATTTTCTACTGCCGGCGTAATACGGTTTTCTCTTATCGCGGCATTAATTTGCGAGCTATCTGTGGTGTAGTTTTTAATAGGGCTAATATCTACACCGGGATTGTTGGTCAATAATTCATGGGCTTCTTGCTCTGTTTGGGCAGCGATAACCCTTTGACGTTTGAAGGTTTGAGATTTTGCCATTTTTTTATAAACGGCTTCTTCCATTCCTGTAAAGGAACCCTGGTTTATTATCGCTTCTTCTGTTCTGTTGGCTGGTGATAATCCCTGAACATCAAATTGTGTCACCGGATTATTTCTCACCATGCGATATAAATTCAGTCCATCAATTGTTTCTGCCGGGTCTGCACTTAACCATCTGCCCGCCCACGGTTGGTAATAACGGTAGCCGTAATAATACAGCCCGGTAGCATCCCGTTCTTTACCTGAATAGCGAATGGTTTTATAGCTAGATTCAATTTGATTCCTTGCTGCCCACAGCGCTGTACCGCCAAATGGATAATACTCTTCCTCACTAATAATTTGCCCGTCGCTATCTAATTCAAGTTGGCTGGAGCCAATAAGATTATCGTAGCTGTAACGAAGTTGATTGTTGTTGATATCTTCTGGTTTACCGTTCTCCCAATGCAATACTCGGACTTGCGCGCGACCGGCTTTACCGAGTGTGATAACTTGCAAATATTCTATGGTGGTGCTGCCATGTTGGGTTGTACGTATTTCCAGCCCCGGTAGATAAGTTACCCTTTGTTGTTGCGGGATATTCTGAGTTTGTTGTTCATTCACTTTTAGCTGTCGTATGCCGTTGCTATCGTAGCGATACCATTCGTTTCCCGCGGCACTGTTGGCTTGTTTCAATTCGCCTCGTGGTGTCCAAGTTAGAACTTGACCGGATAGCAAGTTGGTTTGATAGCCTCCTGCATCAAATAAGGCATCAACTTGGGTTGGATCTCCGGTCTGTGTGCTGAGTATTGCACGGTTGCTGCGATTTGAAACCGTTATATCCGTCGTGTAGTTATTTTGCGTGGCTGGTGAACTATGCTGAATTTTCGTCAAATTGCCGCCACGGTCATAACTATAGGTACGAGTATAGTTAGTGTAGGTGTTATTGTCAGAAGGTAGCGCAGGAGAGGGAAGCTGGTTATTTTGCTGACCAATATTGGCCATTTCACGCCCGGCGGCACTGATAAGCTGATACAGAGAATCATAGGTATAGCTATTCTCCGGGACCACTTTCTGATTACGCCAAAAGCGGGTAGCTTCCGCATCGTTACGGATATTGATCACATTGCCTACTGGATCATATTGATAGCGTAGGTCTTGCAACACCTTAGCGTCTGATGGACGGCGAGTGGTAATGCCGATAAGCCGCTGAGTTTCCGGTTCATAGCTGTATTCGGTGATAACCCCGTTACCGTGCTCTTCGCGTAATTTTTGTCCGGCGGCGGAGTAGGTCAGCGATTTGATAATCACTTGTTCGGCCTGACCTTTTAATGTTAACCAACAACCTTTTAACTGCCCGGCCACATCATAGGCTTGCCGCTGAATGTTGCCTTTGGCATCGGTTTGGCTAAGTAAAGCCCCGGAGGCATCGGTTCTATTTTGGGTGGTATAGACATCACTACTCAGTTTTTGCGGCCAGAGGCTTTGGTCTTCACCTGTCCAATCGGCATCTTGGTTATCGACGAGCAGTTGCTGAGATTGTGATAAAACGGCGCCGGTCAGGGCAAGGCTGTTGAGTTGAGTGAGCCCTGCGGTATCGTAATGGCGGACACACTGACCAGCAAGGTTGTGTTCTTTTTCCTGCGGCGTATTGCCGGCCCAGATAAGGCGCTCGGTCGTTTTCTCTTCTGTCTGTGCTTGTTCGGTGATAGCGAGCAGGCGACCGGGTAGGGTGTTATCTTCATAAAGGTGGTTTTGGCGGACACCGGTTGCGTTGATGGTTAATACCGGACGACCTTCAATATCGTTGAGGGTAATTGTTCGGCCTGCATCGATGCTCTCTGTTCGCAGGATATTGCCGGTCAAATTATGCAGCCAGATAAAATTCGGTTGTACGGCGTTGTTAGTCTGTTTGGCGTCATACAGGCGAGGATCAATGCTTTGGTTCAAATATCCGCCGGCATTATATTGATGGCGGGTAATACGGGTATCGGTATTTGTTTCTGCGGTAGCGCGGTGAAAACTAATATTACGGATAGCGAGTCCACGGTTATCGTGAACACTGACGGTAGGCGTATGGTGATAAAGTTTTGGGTCAATGTTTTTCATCATTTACTTCCTTTGTTATGTTAATTGAATTCAGTCCTTTTACATAATAAGGATAATTTTTCTATTGAGGTAATTGAAATAACGGTGGTACGTAAAATGATTTTTAATGACAGGCCCTGATTAGGGCCTGTTGCAGGTGATGGTTATTCGAGAATAGTGTAACGAATGTGCAGAATAATATCGGTCAGCATCTGTAATATGGTTTTTTGTTTACTGGTGGCATTGGGGAAACTTAGCGTTAATGTCCCCTTGTCATTAATATCGATCCCTTCAAACGGTAGGAATTTGCCATCGTTGAAATCGAGCTGAAACTGACCGTTGTCATTCAGGCCGTGGGAGAGCGCCAAGGCTTTACAACCTTTAGCTAAGCCGGTGGCGTCGCCACCATAAGACAGAACAGCTTGAACATCTTGATATGGTCCCAATAGTGCCGGTAAGGAGACACTAATTTGTTTAATGCGGCGTGTTTTGCCTAATTGCATGTCATCTGGGTAATCATCTTTGAGTTTCAGGTCTTGCAGGGTTAGTGTCGCGGATAGCGTATTGCTGGTTAATTTCAATTGATTGCCGTCGTTACCGGCGGCAGTCTCTTTACCTCCTTGTAGCAACGCTTCAATTTTATCTTTCAAAGCAAAGCTTTTTTCCCCTAAGGATTGGTACACCTGCGCCAGAGAAACCGTGCGTTCCACTTCCAGTGCACGTTGCTCTTGTTTCAGATGGGCATCTTCCATTTGTGCCAGATTTAACATTAAAGTTTCACCAGCGAGCAGGCCAGCATAGGTTCCTTGCCAGGCTCCCGGTTTAATAAAGCGTGCAGAGGAATCGTTAGTTTCCCAACGGTAAGCTTGTTCTGCCATCAGACAACGGGCGACGACTAAATCGTAAAATTGGAAATAAATGGCAGCTAACCGACCACGTAACCAGTTGTATAGGGCTTGATTACTGAATTTTCGTTGCAGGAAGGCCAGTTGTGCTTGAGTTTGTTCCTGTTGGGTTTTCAGGCTGGTTTTCTGTAATACGGCTGCTTCGCGGCGTACCGTTAGCGATTTGAGTTGAGCATCGATTTGTTTCATCTCTGCTTCGGCATTATTACGCTGGATTTCCCACTCTTGACGGCGACGGCGCCATATTTCAGATTGAGAGACTTTCTCCGCTTCAATTAATAGACCGTCTGCGGCGATCCCGCCACCAATAGCAATGGCATTGGCAATTGCCCCAAAGCGCGTTCCCCCGACCGCAAAGCCGTAGATATTAGGTACCATCTCCAGTGCGGCAGCAGCCATATGCAAGCCTTTCAATCCGGCGGTAATACTTTGGGAAGCTATTCGCATATCCAGAGCTTGACGTTCACCGGCGTTGACATCTTCATCGTATAACTTGCTGTAGTTGTTAAAGCGCGATTGTGCCCCGGCTTTGGATTTTTCCAGCACGGTTTTTTCAGCATCTATTTCTTCAATGGTTTTGTCCTGAATGCTTAGCGTCGTTAATATCAGCTCCTTGGCTTGATTTTGCAGCAGAGCATTTAGGGCCTCAGCATCTTGGCGTTCAATAATATTTTGCAACGTGGAACCGAACTGTGTGAGTTGAGTGACCATGCTACGGGCATTTTCTAGCATATGCGGGAAGCGCCACAGTGACATAAATGGCTGTGGAAGCGAGCCTCCTCCCTGAGACGTAGCAACGGCGGCGCTGAGTAACGCTTTCGGATCGGCCGCTGTGGCATACATCGGCAGATAGAGCGGTTGACCATCGATGGAGAGATTATGACGCAAGTTATACAGGCGCAGTTCCAGTTTGTTCCAGTAGCTCAGCATAACGTCGTTGATTTGTGGCAGGAAAAGATCGGTCAGGGTATTAGCGGAGCGCAATGATAATGATGGTATTTGCGTGCCTTGCCGTAGAGTGGTTATTGCGTAGGAATATGCTTTTTGTGTGGTTGTGTCTGAGGCATTGTCCAGACGTGGATCATTCCATGCAGAACTCAGCGGCAGATAAGGTTTCTCACCTAATAGGTGCAGCGCCTGCATATACCACATTTTGGCCTCGTTCAGCGTATCCCGCTCCAGTTGGCGATAGGCATGATCGCCGCGTGCCATCAGTAGATCGAGAGTGCGCATAAAGGTGGCTACTTTATAGTGCATTGGATCGTGCTGTGCCACCGCGTCAGGATCGACGGAATCCAAAGGATCACTGTTCCAACTGGTATTTTCCAGTAACGGGCGCACATTCCAGTGATAGTTTTTAATTTGGCCACGAATAATATAGCCAGCTGGACTCCAGACATATTTCAGCCAACGGTTAGCTTCATCAAAGTTTTGTTCATGTAGTAAACGCTGAGCAACCAGCATTGGGGTATAGTAGAACAGCTCCCAGAAATAGAGGCTGTTGGCGCCGCTGAAATCCATTGGTTCCGTGAAAGTTGGTATTACTCTGGCTGATACAAGCCCTGGGAAAGTCGTGTTCTTATAGGTAGTGTCGAATATAGCGGGTTCATTATTATCTTTTTTAACAAATCGAATGAAATTTGTTTCCACTTTTTGATAAACTGCGTAAACATAGAGATTGTTTTTGTCTCCATAAGCATCATCGAAGCGAGGTAAGAATAATCTTACAATTGTTTGTGTAGTATCGCTTAATGTTCCTAGATAAATGGGAAAATAATCGCCTGATTTAAAAATATCACCATACATAATCTTAAATGATTTATTAGTACCGTGGATATCAGGATCATATTTATCCATAACGAGTTCTACATAAGCCCCTATTCCCATCATCGGTTCCTGAATATTCTGAGTTTCCATACTGAGAATCGTATCAATACCTGTTGTGGCGCGTTCAACTAATTGGCGAGCAAATAGGGTATTAAGGCGAACGTGATAGGCTCCCCATTGCATATATTGAGCGCCATTCTTGTCATGGCAAAGAATTAGCGCGTTATCGGTTTTAACCTTTCGGGTGACAGGGATACTGAAACGTTCCTTGCCCAAATTACGGTTATTTTCTGCAAAGGCTGTAAATGTGACATCAATATTGGCTAAATTATTAATAAATTTCAAGTCAGAACCTTCTATTTCGAGAATATTAAATTGGTAACACATTTCTTCAAAGCTAGGTGATGGTTGAGCGGAGACATCCTTATTCGCCGTAAGAGAGTATTCTTTGCCAGCTTTGATTGTAACTTGAACCTTTTCAGAAGAAATTGCTGTGTTGATATCTATTGATCCACTAATATCGGTGGCAATCTGGCCCTCTTTATCTTCCATATAGAAATATGCTTTAAATAGATCTGCATTATTAATCGTATCGATAATACAATCTTGGTTACTACTTGTAGTTGCGGTTATTTCTTCTTTAGTTGTTGGGAACCAAGCCCTTACAGTACCAGTTGTATTGCTCCTATAAAATAGCAGACGTCCTTTGTCATTATTACGATATTGATAAACGGGATAGATAAGTTTATCATTTTTAGAGTGATTCGGGTTTTTATTTATATTTGTATAAATAATAAATTTATCTCCCAGTTTTCCATATTTCTTTATCAGGTCACACTGAATACGTTCTCGGCCTTCTTTTCCATCATGAATTATTCTTAATTTTGGTGAAAGATAGATTTTTAAATCACTTGATGCAACTTGGTAATTGATAACTATACTTCCGCCGTATACTTGGCTGAGATTATATTCCCCCCAATCATGGCTATTGCTATGATTCATCAATGAAGGGATTTCATAATCTTCTGCATATCGGTTATTTATTCTTATGACACTATTAGTATCGAAATGTGTATAACTATTATCTCGATAAGAGTTGCGTTGTTCATTGCTCATATCTTTGGAAGACATATCGGAGAAAATATATAATCCTTGCGTTGGCGCAGTTTTATAATCATCTAATTCATCTTCTTTTCTATAAAACATTACCAGCAAGGTATCTTCCCCTTGATAACCTGCGCAATAGAGTCCGGGAGCTTGAGACTTTGTCAGTTCTAATGCTGATATTTTGCTATTCACATCAAAGGCTATTGGTGTATTCCAGGTACCATCATAACGAATATGAGCCAATTTTAATTCATAGCAATAGTCAGTAATGACTTTATTATCCTTATCTTGTTTAGCTGTTTCCTTTTGTTCCAGCCAAATCAGATATAAGCGGGATTTATAGATAACTGGGCGGATGGTGTTTTGGTAGGGATTAATTGCGCAGTCAATTTTATTCCATTCACTCCAGGCGTTAGCGGCGAATTTACCATCATTGAATTTACTGTGATCGACGCTGCGCCAGTAATATTGATTAACTTCTGTTTTACTGTGTCCGATAAAATAGGTTAGCCCTTGGCCATTATTAACATTGTCATGATACGCACTAATGACCTCCAAATTAGCGACTTGTTCAAATGAGGTTAGGTAAGATTTAAATGCGTCTTCTACTGTATCGGCATTTAATTGGCTCTGGCTGACGGATTGTAGTAGCGTATCCATCATTTTCGTTTGCCCGATACGCATCGTCGGATCGATATAATTTTCAGGATAGTAGGCTAATTGTGAAACGCCAGCCCAGGTGCTGTAACGTTTATTATATTTATCCCAATCGATAAAAAATTGACGGGTTATAACATCAGAAACGGCGTGGGTTTCTACATTTTCCAGCGCCCGGTTGACATACAATTGGATACTGGCAATGGCTTCGGCAATACGTGTAGTTTTTATTGCAGCGGAAACTTGATTATCAATCAGTAAATATTGGTATAGATCGTCACGGCTTTTAATTGATGCTGCCCGATTAGCGATCTTGCCAATATAGTAATTGCTTAATGCAGTACTGCGAGATTCATCTAGGAATACGTGCAGGGTATGAGTTTGTTGGGGATCTAACCCGGCAGTTAATACCATAGCTGCGCTTTCCCATTGGGCATAGGTCGGTGTTTTTTGAGTCGGTTGTATATAATCCAATGCTATCAGGGATGAAATACCTTGTGGGGAGATATTCAAATTACTGGCTACATTGGCCCATTGCAGAATAATGTTGATAGATTGCCAATTGGAGAATGCATTTTCTTTAGTAACTTGGTTGTAATTTTGTGCTTGAATATTGGCTTGTTCCAGTAAATTAACATCAATATTCATGGAGTTAGCTAATTGTTCCGCGGTTAAGGTTTTATTTTCAAAAGCCGTTAGAATAGAGGAGGCTTTTTCACCTAGGGAATTAACCCAATTGGCAAAGCGGGTTAGGATGATTAATGTTGGTGCATTATGGGCTGGTATCGCTTTATCAGGTTCATCAGAAATGCCAAAAATAGTTGGCTTTTCGATAAAGAGACGGAAAGCGTTTTCGTTAATGCCGGAAGAACGATAAATCATTGTCAATTGTGCCAGACAGTGACAGTATTGAATAATTTGTTCCTGCATTTCTGGTGGTTTTGATAATTCTGAAATGTCTTTATTTTGTAACCAGTTCCAGAATTTTTTTGCCGTTATTTTATTTTCGCTTGGTTTTATCTTATCAGCCCAGAGAAGAATAGAATGTGCGACATTTTCAGACGGTAATTGTAGCGTTGCGGCAATATAAGGTGCTATGGCAGCCAGAAGATCTGTTTTCTCTTTGTCAAAATTCTGCAAACCATTGTAGACCGTATTTAGTAAGTTTCGAATTTCAGGCGTTAGCGTTTTGTCATAGTTGGTGGTGGTCATTAAAAATAACTGATAGACACTCCACTTTTGTGTATGCAACCAATTGCTTAGTGTATCGAGTTTGTTAATCAGTTCCTGTAAGTTTTCATCATCAATTGTATAGAGATCTCTCTTATCTTCACCGATAGTCATCAGTAGCAAATACAGTTCATCAATCGTTAATTGATGAATATCGGCCAGTAGTTTAGTCATATAAAGATTGGAAAGATTCTTTATATTATTAGCAATTTTTCCATCTTTATTTTCATGATTAGCAATATGGAGCAATCGATAAAGAGAAATATCATCGACATTAAAAGCACGTTTAAGTACTGTTTTGTGCCAATTATTGGTGCTATTCAGATTTAAGTCAATGTCGGTATTTCCAACAGCAAAATATTGCCCGTTGAGTGGTGGAGTATTAAATAGGAGATCAAATTGGCTAGGTTGATTACGATAGGAATGCTGTGAAATAGGTGCGTTACATAGTATTAAGGCAGTTTCAGTATCAATGTTGTATTTCTTCATATAGTATTTAACTAGAAAGATTTTTCCTAATACCGTTGGATTAATACTCTGTTCTGGAACAATTTCATCTATTTTTAAAAATGGCAGGTTTACGGTTCGTGATAATAAAATAATTTTATTGATTTTTAGTAAATGTATTTTCTGAGTATTGAGTTCATTATCTGGATATTTGTGAATGAATTGGCTAAGCTCTTCATCACTAAAATTATAATAACTTTTCAGATATTCTGGCATTGCCAACCAGGTAGGGTCAATATCGCCAAAATTCTTTTTATAAATTTCCTCTGCATTAGCCTCGGTAATCTCTTCCGTCAGGATATTAAACAATTCCGGCGAGATAGAGTTATCAATCCCTAATAGTGAAGCTTGATGCATTAATTCAGTAACAGCGGGTGATTTCTGAAATTGCTCAAGTTGAGGATCTTGTAATTGGATAGCTTTACGCACATTTTCGTAAGCGTCATGATAAGGTATCGTACCGGAAGGACGGAAAGTGGATAACATTTCCATCACTTTAGTATCGCTGTCCAGATTAGACTTATTAGCTTTAATTCCTTTCAACAAAATTTCATTGGACAGAGAAAGCGTGGAAAGCTCAGTGTCCATATTTTTCTGGTTGAGCTCCATTGATTGGAGATCTGGGCGGCGTTCATCCAGATGATAAACGGAGTCGCTGGCATGTAAATTACGCGCTTCACGATAGAGTTCAGTTAAATAAGCCGCGGGGGAGAACATAGAGGAAACTGAACCCGGTGCCACATATTGGCTGGCTCGGCTACCGAATTCATTATTGTAGCTTCGCAATTCAGCATGAGGGAGGGTAATACCGAGGTGCACTGCATTTTGTAACTGTGGGTTAGCGCGTTTGAGAATACGTGCTTCATATAATTGATTCTCTTTTTGTTCCTGTTGTGCATCACGATATAAGCGGTTGGTCTCTGACCAAGAGAGATGATCAGAGACTTGCTGGCGGAATTCATTAAAAGAATAGAGGCAAATATCGGTCAGACAATGAATACCACACTGGCTTTGCAATGCATCAGGTATCTCTTTCACGTATGAGTTCATGTTTATTCCTTTTAAATCATAAGGTAAATGAAACATCCGTGTGCTCTCTGTACCATCGATACAATAAGAGAATGATTCCGTTCTATAGAAAGATGAGGATAATCACTATGTCACTGTTTTGTTTAAATAGCTGTTGCAAAAAAAGCAGCCGCAAAATTTGCAATTGTTTTTTGAACAAAGCTGGAGGGAATAAGCGGTTGTTGTGTACATCATGATTTATGCGTAATGAGAAAACAGAGAAGTTAAGTTATGGTAAATATCAATTGTGTATTTTATTTAATGGTATATTGGTATTGATTTAATATAAATATTATCGATGTTTATTTAACTAATTGAAATATAGAATATTAGTGATGATGAGATATATTTGCACTTAATCACAAAATATAAAGTTTCATTAAAATTATTATTTAAATATATTGGTAATTTATTTTTATTTTATAATAATTAATTAAGTGTTTAGTAAGCATTAAGAATATAAATAGTGAAATCCAATATCAATTAATACATGTCCTAATGTAAAATAATGCAAAGTAGAAACATCATTGTCATGTTCTATGGTTAATATTCCATTTCTGGAATGAAAACAAGAGGGTATGTGATGATATTTTGTTCAAAGCAACTAAAGTATTTTATGGAATCAGCTAAGAAAGAGTCATTCACGTTAGCAGCGGATACGCTTTGCATTACCCCCTCTCCACTTAGCAGGCTCGTATATCAACTGGAACAGCGTGTAGGTTGCCAATTATTTGAGCGATTACCGGGAAAAACCAAGCTTACGGAAGAGGGTAAGGCATTATATCAGGAGTTGTTGCCATGTTATGAAAGGATCCAAAAAGTTGAGGATAACTGGAATTGTCGTAGAAATTATAAATTATCAAACAGAGACAAACTGGTTATTGGCACAAGTGGAGAATATGTTAATAAGATATCTACGGTCGTAAAAAGAGCAGTGCAACGTTATCATTACCGCGATATTTGTATAATCAACAATTTCCTCATTGATGATTTAACAAGACAAGACGCAATATTTTCTTCCTTAATGAAAGGGGATATAACGGTTTATGTGACGACTGAATGTTATCCAGATAATGATGATATCATCAGGATAGATGGTGCTTATCAAAAGTTGTCTCTTGCCGTATCCAATGATATTTTAGAACCAGAGAGTCATGTTGATGAAATAATATATAGCTTTCCTTTGGTTCAGCATAATAGTGCCTTTTTAAAACAATGCGATAATTTTATGCCATTGAATTATCTGCCTGAATACCAGAATTTAGCGTTATTGACGATCCCTGATTTTACTAATAGATTGGATCTGGTAAAAGCGGGTGTCGCGATAAGTTTAATGACACCCAATGAAATGCGCTATTCTGCCCATATTGATAAAGGTATAACATTTCTGAATTTTGAACCACGTCCAGCACCATCGGTAAGGTATTGTGCTTATGTCCTTAGAAATAAATATAAAGAACCATTAAATTCATTAATTTCTGATTTGATATTTTAGTATGAGAGATAAGGTATTGTTATTTTAATTGGTTAGATATTGTTTTAATTATGTAATATTGAATGTTAAAAGTCATCAAGCCATGAGATAAATATTATCTCATGGCTTGTCCCTAATTATTTTTGGATAAAGTTTATTTTACTGTTGTATCCCTTCCTATAGGCGTGGCGAATTTCAGAGAAAGTTATTGCTTCGGCATATTCATGCGGACCTTCTTTCCTTCTTTTTCCTGTTTTCCAGGGTTTATCCGAATTTAGCTGCTCGATAGTCAATTTTTCCCCGTTATATCCAGCCATAACAAATCTGAAATCAGGTGATGCTAGTTGTTTTATAAACCAATCCATACCTAATTTACTTGTTTGTCTAAAGAATGCCGTTGCAATAGTATTTTTTAGCCATGATTGGTCTGCTGTTGATAAGGTGCTTTCAAGTTCTCCTGCATTTCCTGCGGAAGCAAATTTCGTTAATATATCTCTCTGCCTTTGAATAGTGAAATCGCTACCATCACTATTTTTTAAAATAAATGCATCTAATTTCTGGTATCGCTCTTTGCCGGAAAATCCGCTAAAGAGACTCTTTTTGGGTAGAAGACTCTTTATCTTACTTTGAATATCTAATTTTCCTTTATTTTCTACCATATGAAAACTCCATGACGCAGTGTAAGCATATTGTTGTTCATAGGCTTCCTGTTTAGTTTTATCCGTAGCTGAATCCGCCTTTATACCTATAGCATCCAGATATTTAAGTGAGTTAGCTCTTATATTTCCCTCATTCAATTTAGGCGGGCTGTCTTCTTTAAGATTTTGAGAAATTCTAAAATAATCAGACAGACTTAATTCACCCATGATACCAAGCCCGGCATTATACTCATCGATGGTAACAGGATTCTTATTAGCCGCGAATGCCTTCCCCATTTCTGATCCGCGGTGATGGCTGAAACCATATATCACAGTGTGTTCGACATCTTTAATTTCAGGTGCTCTACCATCAGTATCATGATATTTAATGGGATTATTCCTCACCATGCGATATAAATTCAGCCCATCTACTGTTCCCGCCGGATCGGCACTTAACCACCGTCCTACCCACGGTTGGTAATACCGATAGCCGTAGTAATACAACCCGGTCGCATCCCGCTCTTTGCCTGAATAACGGATGGTTTTATAACTGGCTTCTGTCTGATTCCTTGCTGCCCATAATGCCGTGCCACCATAGGGATAGTACTCTTCCTCACTGATAATCTGTCCTTCGCTGTCTAATTCAAGCTGACTAGAGCCAATAAGATTATCGTAGCTATAACGTAGCTGATTATTGCTGATATCCGCAGGCTTGCCACTCTCCCAATGTAATACTCGTACCTGTGCCCGGCCCGCTTCTCCTACTGTGATAATTTGCAAATCTTCGGTTGTGGTCGTGTTGTTTTGTGTTAAACGGAGTTCTAAGCTCGACAAATAAGTTATTCGCTGTATTTGAGCGTTGTTGCTGGCCCGTTGTTCGTTGACTTTTAATGTCCTTTTCCCATCACCACTATAACGATACCACTCCCGATCATCATTGGTGCCCTTGTCCCGTTTCACCAATGTTACTTGTTGTAGTTCACCGCGAGTATTCCAGTTCAGGCTTTGTCCTGATGTTAAAATGTTCTGATGCCCGCCTGCATCAAACAAAGCATCTACTTGCGCCGGATCTTCGGTCAGTGTGCTTAGCACTGAGCGATTGCTCCGGTTAGAAACCGTGATATCTGTGGTGTAGTTGTTTTGCGTAGCCGGTGAACTGTGCTGGATTTTAGTCAGATTGCCGCCACGGTCATAAATATAAGTACGGGTATAGTTGGTATAAGTGTTGTTATCAGAAGGTAGAGCGGGGGAGGGAAATTGGTGACTTTGTTGACCTATATTCGCCATCTCGCGCCCGGTGGCGCTGGTAAGCTGATATAGGGAATCGTAAGTGTAGGTGTTTTCCGGCACCACTTTTTGATTGTGCCAAAAGCGGGTAGCTTCCGCATCGTTACGGATACTGATGACATTGCCGACCGGGTCATATTGATAGCGTAGGTCTTGCAACACTTTGCTGTCTAACGGATTGGTGTTTGACGGACGGCGGGTTTTGATACCGATAAGCCATTGGGTTTCCGGTTCATAACTATATTCAGTAATAACACCATTGCCGTGTTCCTCGCGTAATTTTTGTCCGGCAGCGGAATAGGTCAGGGATTTAATAATCACTTGTTCCGTCTGGCCTTTTACTGTTAACCCGCTCCCGTTTAGCTGCCCGGCCACATCATAGGCTAGCCTCTGAATGTTCCCTTTCGCATCGGTCTGAGTCAATAAAGCGCCGGTGGTATCGAAGGTGCTCAGGATGGTGTAGATGTCATCAGCCAGCATGTTTTGCCAGACAGTTTCGTTATCACCTGTCCAGTTTGCCTCTTGAGTGTCGATCAATAGTTGGCTGGATTGAGATAAAACAGTACCGGTCAGTGATAAACTCTCCAACCGGGTAACTCCCGCCGTGTCATAGTGGCGCACACACTGGCCGGCAAGGTTATGGTTTTTCTCTGCTTCGCTATTGCCAGCCCAAATCAAGCGTTCGGTGATACGGGATGTTTTTTCCTCTGGTATTTGTTCGGTAACAGATAACAGACGACCGGGCAGAGAAGAAATTTCATATTGCCGGGTTTGTATGACACCTGTTGCAGTCACTGTCAGCAGCGGACGGCCTTCAATATCATTCAAGGTGACAGTGCGACCTGCATCAATGCTCTCTGTACGTAGGGGATTACCGGTCAAGTCATACTGCCAAAGAAAATTGGGTTTGATCGTACTGTTAGTTTGTCTGACCTCATATAGGCGCGGATCGATGCTTTGACTTAGGTGCCCGTGAGCATTGTATTGATGGCGGGTAATACGGGTATCGGTATCACCGTTTGCGGTGGTACGGTGAAAATCGATATTACGGATCGTCAAACCACGGTTGTCTTGGACGTTGACGATAGGGGTTTTTTGATAAAGTTTGGGATCAATATTTTTCATGATTTACCTCGTTGTTGTGTGTAATCCTTTCTGCAATCGCAATTTTTGTCTGCATGTTAGTTTTCTTACGATAGTGTAGTAGATAATTTCCCAGTTTAGCTGGAGACAGATGGTTTGCTGTGGCAGTGGGCATACCTTATTGCTTCCTTCCATGATCATGATGATGCATAACGAGGCGGCGCCAGAGCCAATTCAGTCCGGTACTTCCTGTTGTGCCGAATAAACCTGCAATCGCAAAAGTCATATAGATACTGCTGCCACTTTCAAAACTCAGCAGTCCTCCCAGTACACCGGTAAAACAGGAGATGATGAGTTGACAGAATACGTTGATCCAACTCCATTTATATTGTTTGTTTTGCATATCAATGAGGTACCTTACTAACCCGCCCCAGGCCGCAATAAAACCAATGATCAACCAGATAATAAGTTGAGTATCTGACGGTATTATGAACAACACCTTTCACCTCTATCTATGTTTCCCGCCTGTCAGCCAGGCGGGGTTGATCAAGTTACATATTCACCTCAGCAGCTGTGTCATTTTCATCCTCATTGACAGTAAACCAGGGAGTGAACAAGGTTCGGCGTAACCAACCTTTTGCGGTGATAACCTTGATTTCTCGACCAACGGGATCATAGACATGGGTATCTGCATAAGCTTCTTTTTCCTGCCGGGCACTGTCATTGCTAATGTATCGCCAGTCATTGAGGAAATAGGGCTGATAGGTGCGTATCGGTTGTCCCTTATTGTCATATTCCGTTCGTCCAGTCACTGCCCAACGATTCTCAGTATGCTGGACATTTATAATTAGAGAACCGTCTTCATTGCGTTGCCAGGCCATGCCTGCCTCATGTCGGGCAGCAGCTTGCAGCAAGCGGCCAAAGCCATCGCTAAATACCACCTGTTGACGGATCTGTTGCTCAGGATCGCGGTCATAACGATCCGTAGTCAATGTGAGGCTGTGAGGCGGTAAACGGCGAACGTTGTTTAACAGGCTAATGAGTTGAGGGGGTGCCTTTTGACTTTGTGCCCAGTGGCGATAGGCCAGTGTACATATGCGCCCATCTTCGGTGATGATTCTGGCGTTGTATAACTTTTGCCGGTCTTGCTCTGCCAGTCTATTGAGGGCTTTCTGACTTAGTACTGGCATCCAGCTTTCTGGTGCGTAAACCTGACACTGTACTACAGGGAGCGGTTTTTTTAACTCAATAGCGGCGTCTACATCGGATGGTGGAGAAAACGATGTTTTTTCCGGTGAAGAGTAACCGGTCATCTTGCCGTTTTCAGTTCCCCAAAAGCGCAGTGTGATTGGTCGGCCTAGTGCATCTAGCGTGATAAGGTGCTGATTGTCATTGATATCCGTGAGTTGTACAGGAGTCAGAAAACGCCAGTCATATCTGGTTGAGGTTGTCAGTCCAGCAGCATCTCGGGTTTGGGTGACAACGCAATAGCTTGCATCCCAAGTGAGTGTAATTTTGCCCGTGAGTTGGGTGTTGCTCTGTTTTTGTGGGCGCCAGAACTGTGCAGCTGTACCGTAATCGGTATAGCCATGATGAGCTACCCAGATTTTGTCTTCTCCAGTGCGAGGGAATAGATAATTTGTTTGTTGGTATCCGGCTTGTTCCAGCGTCGTTGATAATTGAGCAGATGGGATACTCCCATCAAACGCTGATAGTGTGGATTGACTAAATACCGTTGTCTCGGTAAAGGCAACCAGCGCTTGTCGCGTTGGCGTTTGCAATGGCGTTGCATTTTTCCCATTGGTATAAACGGTTTTTTTCTGGCCGAGGTATTCACGCGGTTTATTATCCGCAATCAGACTATTTTTATCGCTCAGTAGTTCCAGATTTAAACCATCAGCAGGCACATTTTCAGCGCCATAAGTAAAGATATCACTGCGGGTACTATCCGGTAATCCCAATACCCGAACGGCATTACCAGTCAGATGATGCCAACTGAACTGTTGATAAGTGAACCGTAATTGGCGTTGCTGGTCATCATAGCTGTTGGCTAACAACTTATCAGGCAGCGTATCAGGATACGGACTGATTGCCGGTTGCTGTCGGCGTGGATACTGTACCGAAACCTGTTTTAGCGGTTGACCAAATAGATCACTGGATAGCGTAATATCTTGGCTGCATTGCGGGTCGCTGGCGATACGCTCGTAATGATAGTTGCGGCTTTCAACTACAGATGACCACAGCACCGGATATCGGTTATCGGTATGCTGTAATCGACGTACTTGTGGGCGGAATTCAGTGACCGTGTAGGGAGTTTTCTCCTGTGTACTGCCATCCTTCCCGTATAGTTCACTACGTAGCAGTTGGCCTTTCAACGCCCGATTTAGCCAATACTGGCTGTTATCATCTTCCGGTGTTAGCTGAACATCTTGACCATCTTGCCAGGTCGTAAAGCGTGGTGAAAAACCGGCAAAAGCCTGATTATCACCACGCCAATACTCTGTCGATAATGTGTTATCTATTACGGGCAGCCCGGTGGCATACCAGTTTTTGGTCAGTGCGGGTGGTGTGCGTTCTGGCGCGTTGCCTTGAGCCAGTTGATGGCTGTCTGTCTGCTCTACATAACCAAATCCGCGAAATTCCCGCTCACGCCCATCCCAGGCACCACGAGCATAACGTAGTGTTGTGACTAATTTGTTGCCGCTGATTTCATCCTCTGTTTCCGTTTGCCATAGGGTGTGTACCGGGAAGGGGAGATAACAAACCGGTGTTTGTCCGGCAGCCAACGCCGCGGATTTTTCATCCAGCCAAAACTGGGTGGAACTGCGGTAACGCAAGGTGTGATGGGCCCCCATATTGTTATTTATTTCACTGAGTAACCACGGTTTTGCGCTGGTTAGATCACAACGCCAGTGATGGGGAGCCATATGTGGCACGCTCAGTATCAGGCTGGCGACGCCTAACCCTTGTACATCGGCCACTTGTAACTGACAGGTATGATCAAAACGCAAGCCTTCTGGGAAGTGCAATGTCACTGGTGCGGCAAAACCGTTGCCGCTTTTATTCAGGAAGATATCCAGACGGTTGGTGTGAACATAAATCAGATCAGTTGGACCGCTGCCATCCAGATCGGCCAGATAAACTTGAGCAGGGTTAAATATGGCCTCCGGCTGGCTGAATCCCGGTAGGGTAAGGGTAATGGGTTGACCAAAACGTCCGTGCCCCAGATTAGGCCAGCAGGTGACTTTAGTTGCGCTCACTTCAACCAGATGCGTCTGACCGGAACCCAATACATCACTAAACGCCACCAACTTACGCGGATCGGCACCCGGTACTGGCAGCGTGACATCACCGGATTGCACCACATCTTGCCCTTTGGCAAAGCCGTCACGAGTATTGGCATATAAACGCACACTGTTAGGGCCGATCAGCACTAAATCAGAGAGTCCGGCTCCCATTAAGTCGGCGAGTTGCGCGCGTGGATGAGTATATTCCACCGGCAGAGCGTTGAGCGGGGTAAAACGTGTCCAACTGCCATCCGGGCGTTGACTATGATATCCCCGTAATCCCGGTCCGGTGATAACCCAGTCAAGTTGGCCGTCTCCGTTGATATCCACCAGCGAGGCGTTACTTTGCAAGGAAGGGATAACAGACAAAGGCTGCATTTTTTCCCAAGTGACGGTATCTGAGCCAATTTCACCCAAGCGCTGTGCGGAACGGTACCACCAGGCGTTTTTATCCTGATATAGCAGGCCCGGTAATCCTTCGCCTTTTAGATCAACTAGTTGCCAGCGCTGAATAGAGTTGAAATTAGACAGAACGTCCATCGGCTGCCAGTGAGCGTTATGTTGCGGTGAAAAATCCTGATACGCCAATTCTAATGGTGGCAGGGTGACGGCAGTACCGTCTTGCTCGTGTCCCACTCGACGAACAAATGCCAGCGTGCTGGCGATTTCGCTTTCGTTATAATTGAGTATCAGGCGTGAAACCAGCGTTGGTCCGTTGTGTTCTTTTATCTTATTATCCAGCGCTTGCAGGCAGTGATACATCAGTATCTGACGGCATAAACGGCGGGTACGAATCCCAAAGCCATATTCATAACGGGAAAAACGGTCCTGACGACAAAGCCAGTTACCCGTTGCTGTAAATGCTGGTGGCATTTTCAGGTTGTTACTGCGTTCGCCGTAATCAAATACCAGGTAGAACAACCAGTCTGTTTGTGATGGGCCGCGACCATCCAGACCGGGTAACGTTTCGCTGGCTGTCCGGTTGCCGTAATACACTATGTGTAAATAACGTTGTGCTGTGGCCTGTGGATGGAGCGTAGTTTCATTAGTTTCACAATCTAAGTTATCTTCGGCTCGGTACTGATAATAAATTTGCTCACCATGTGGTGATACGGAAGCTTCTAGCAACCATTGTGCTGTTTGTGTGATGTCTGACGGGTTGCTGATCCGCGCTTGAGATGATTTACCCAGTAGATGTATCTGTCCATCTGGGCTATATATCAACCAAAAGTCTGTTTTGTCTGTTGTCTTGGGCTGCCAATATTCCAATCGGCTGAAATGACTTTCCAGACGGGAACGGTATTCGGTAACGGTGAAGGTAGCGCCTAGGTTGATACCCTGTAATGTCGATTCATCACGCAGTTGATCCGCTACTACCAGTACTTCGCCTTCCGGCCCAAGGAAAGTATCGGTTTCGTTATAATGGGGAACGCCAAAATGGGTGCGTCGGCGGATGGTCATAACATTGCAATCCCAACCCAGACCAAATGGACTGTTACCGGCGCCACTGTTGTAGTTTAAGGCGAGTGACGGGGCATAACCGCGCCCGGCAGAAATAGGCAATGGTAGAGATAGCGCGGCCATACCATCCGGTCCGGTGGGGGTTAACGCTTCCCCCATTCCCGTGATAGCGCCTCCCCCTTTGGGCAATGATAGTTCTGTAATACTAAAATCTTGTGAATTTTGCATGAAAGACTCCTTGCAGGCCCCATTTAGGGGCCTGTTTTAGCACTTAATTGAAATCGTTATTGGCGAATGGTGTAGCGAATATGCAGAATGATGTCGCTTAGACTCTCCAGCATGGTTTGTTGTTTGCCCTCTTTGCTTCCTTCACCAATTGCATTTGGGAAGCTCAATGTCAGCGTACCTTTATCGATGTCGATTCCTTCAAACGGCAGGAATTTTCCATCGTTGAAATCCAGTTGGAACTGGCCGCTGTCATTCATCCCATGAGAAACCGCCAACGATTTGCAACTTTCAGTTAATCCAGTGACATCTCCGCTGTAAGACAGAATCGCTTGCACATCCTGATAGGGGCCTAACAGTGCTGGCAGGGTGACACTGATCTGTTTAATTCGGCGAACATTACCGACTCCACTACCTTCTGGGTAATCGTGACAAATTTGTAAGTCAGCTAACGAAATAGACGCTTGCAGAGAAGTTTTGGCACTTTTGGTACCAAACTTCAGGGCATTATTTCCGCTACCGGCAGTGCCTAATTTATTCTTCACCAGTTCTGCAATTTTCTCAGTCAGGGAAAATTGACTTTTCTCTTTATAGATATTTGCTAGTGAAACGGTACGTTCTACTTCCAGTACGCGTTGATCCTGTTTCAGATGCGCATCTTCCATTTGTGCCAGATTCAGCATTAAGGTTTCTCCCGCCAGCAAACCGGCATGGGTTCCTTGCCAGGCACCGGGTTTGATAAAGCTTGCCGTGGTGTCATTAGTCTCCCAGCGATAGGCCATTTCAGCCATCAAACAGCGAGCTACTGTTAAATCATAGAACTGGAAGTAAATGGCGGACAGCCGACCACGCAGCCAGTTGTACAAAGCTTGATTGCTGAACTTATGTTGTAGGAACAGCAGTTGTGCTTGGGTTTGTTCCTGTTGCGTTTTCAGGCTGGTTTTCTGCAACACCGCGGCTTCGCGGCGTACTACTAGTGATTGAAGCTGAGCATCGATTTGTTTCAGCTCTGTCTCGGCGTTATTACGCTGTATTTCCCATTCCTGACGGCGACGACGGTAGGCTTCCGACTGGCTGATTTTATCCGCTTCGGTGTTCATGACACTGGCGGAGAATTCCATGACATTACCTGTGGCTTGGGCGATCGCACCCCAATGGCTACCACCATCAGCGAAGCCAAAGATGTTGGGGGCCAGATCAAGAGCCGCGCCCGCCAGATGTGATGCTTGAAGGGCAGTAGAGATACCAGCGACGGAAGCACGCAATGCCATTGCCTGTTTTTCACCTGCGTTGATGTCTTCATTGTAGAATTTGCTGTAGCTATCAAAACGTGATTGAGCTCCGGCGCGTGTTTTTTCTAGCACAGTTTTTTCAACATCCAGCTCTTCAATGGTTTTGCCCTGTATGCTGAGATTGGTCAATACCAGTTCCGCCGCATGATTCTGCAACAGTGTGTTTAATGCCTCTGCATCCTGACGTTCGATAATATTTTGCAATGTGGAGCCGAATTGAGTGAGCTGACTGACCATGCCGCGGGCGTTTTCCAGCATGTGTGGGAAACGCCACAGTGACATAAATGACGTTGGCATATTGCTTCCGCCCTGTGAGCTGGCAACAGCGGCACTGAGTAACGCTTTTGGATCGGCTGGTGTTGCGAAAATAGGCAGATGCAAAGGTTGACCATCAATAGAGAGGTTATGGCGCAGGTTATACAGCCGTTGTTCCAGTTTCTGCCAATAGCTCAGCATCACTTCGTTGACTTGTGGCAAGAAAAGATCTGTGTTGCCTCCATCTGTAGACTGGCCTTGTCGTAAATCTGCTATTGCTTTGGCGTGTATCTGTTGTTTTTCAAGATCTGCGGCTTCTTCTAGCTCTGGATCATTCCATGTTGAACTGAGTGGTAGATGAGGTTTATCACCTAATAGATGCAGTGCTTGCATATACCACATTTTGGCTTCGGCGAGTGTGTCTCGCTCCAATTGGCGATAGGCGTAATCTCCCTGTTCGATCAACAGATCAAGGGTGCGCATAAAGGTGGCGACTTTGTAGTGCATTGGGTCGTGTTGCGCTACAGCGTCAGGATCGACCGAATCCAGTGGATCATCGTTCCAACTAGTATCCTCTTGTAATGGGCGGACATTCCAGCGGTAATGCTGCATTTGACCATTGACAATATAGCCAGCCGGATTCCAGACATATTTCAGCCAGCGGTTAGCCTCATCGAAGTTTTGCTCGTGCAGCAAACGCTGAGCAATCAACATCGGGGTATAGTAGAACAGTTCCCAGAAATAGAGGCTGTTAGCGCCGTTGAAATCCATTGGTTCTGTAGCATCAAGCGAATCTTCTCCTAATTTAGGTTCCTGAATATTCTGAGTTTCCATGCTTAAAATAGTGTCAATACCAGCGTTGGCTCGGCTAATTAATTTACGGGCAAATAGCGTATTAAGGCGGGTACTATTGTTTCCCCATTGCATATATTGTGCCCCGCTTGGATTGCTGTGAAGGGATAAGACATTATCAGTTTCTGCCTTTTTGGTAATACGAATACTGAAATGTTCTTCGCCTAGATTACGTTCTTTCTGACCACTTTCAAATGCTTCAGCAGATGCTGTAAAGGTGACATCAATACTTGCTTCATTATTATTATATGTCAGCTTGGAGACATCTATTTCTTTGAGAGCTTTAAATTGATAATACATTTCTTCGAAGTTAGGGGGTGGCTCAGTAGGTACATTGTTGTCCTTGCTTGCTATAAACGTTTCTTCTTTGATACCGGTAGCCTTTATTATGACTTTAACATTTGAAGACTTAATATCGGTATTAATAAACATTGGTCCAGAAACATCAGTGTCAATACCACCGTGGTCATCCATATAGAAATATTCTTTGAATGGATTGTTGTTACTATGTTTATTATCAATATAACCATAGTTACCACTAATGTTACCGCCAGTGGTTACGGACATTTCTTGAGAGCCAGAGGGAAGGTTAGGGAGCCAGGCTCTTACAAAGTTAGTGGCACTATCCCGATAAAACAGTAGTTTCCCTTTTTCGGGGGTGTCTCCATATTGATAAACAGGGTAGATAAATTTTTTATTTGATAAATTATTTTGGTTAATACCTAGCGTGGTATAAATAATAAATTTATCACCAAGCTTACCGTATTTTTTCATCAAATTGCATTGATTACGTTGTCGACCTTCATATCCATTATGAATAATTCTTAACTTCGGTGAGATTTGGATTTTTGAACCATTTAATTGAGGTCGGGTAATCAGAATACTCCCGCCATATACCATACTCAGGTAGCCTTCACCCCAATCATAACCGTTATTACTGTTTACTGATGAAGGGATTTCGTAGCTTTCTGCATAGCGGTTATTGACTCTTATAACACTATTGGTTTCAGTACGGGTATCAAGCTGTTCATGAATATTAAGTTTATAATCATTAGGCTTCATCTCTTCTTGTGACATATTAGAGGAGATATATAACCCTTGCATGGTAGCCTGTCTATAATCTGCTTGTTCGGGCCGTTTTTGATAAAATATGACCAGTAATTTATCTTTGCCTTGATAGCTTGCACAATAGAGTCCTAACACTTTATTCGGTTCTAGATTTAGATCAGATATTTTTTTATCTACATCAAAGGTAATTGGTGTATTCCAGGTACCGTCATAACGAATATGTGCCAATTTCAGTTCATAATAATAGCTTGTGGTCGTTTTGCTTCTTTGTTTGTCTGTTTTTATTTCTGATAGAGCTTCTACTTTTGATAGAGCTTCTACTTCTGATCGATTAGTTACCTTCTTCTGTTCCAGCCAGGTGATATATAGGCGGGATTGGTAGATTACCGGGCGGATAGTATCTTCATAGGGGTTAATTGGACAGTCAATTTTGTGCCACTCGCTCCAGGCATTAGCGGGGAATTTACCTTCGCTGAATTTATTGTGATCTACACTGCGCCAATAATATTGATTCACTTCTGTTTTACTGCGTCCGATAAAATAGGTCAATCCTTGGTCATTATTAATGTTGTCATGATAGGCGCTGATTACTTCCAGATTAGCCACCTGTTCGAATGACGTTAGATAAGATTTAAAGGCATCTTCTACGGTATCGGTATTCAATTGACTCTGGCTGATGGATTGCAGTAGCGCATCCATCATTTTTGTCTGGCCGATCCGCAGTGTTGGATCGATGTAATTTTCAGGGTAGTAAAGGAGTTTAGCGATGCCGGCCCAGGTGCTGTAGCGTTTGTTGTATTTATCCCAGTTAGTAAAGAATGAACGGCTGGTGACACTTGTGTCGGTATCTTCCTCCATATTTTTCAATGCGCGGTTAATATACAGTTGGATACTGGCAATAGCTTCCGCAATTTCCGTGGTTTTGATGGCGGCGGAGACCTGGTTATCGATCAATAGGTATTGATATAGATCATCACGGTCTTTAATTACCGTATGTTTTCTTTCTTTTCGATCTTTTTGGTTATGAGAATAAATATAGTATGTACTTAACGCAGCACTGCGAGACTCATCCAGAAATGCATGTAGGGCATTGGCTTTTTGGGTGTCTAGCCCGGAGGTTAATATCGAAGCGACGTTTTCCCATTTGGTATAGTCAGCGGAAGATTCTATGTCTAATACTTGCTCCAGTTCAGAAATACCTTGTGGAGAGATATTCAATTGACGTGCGATGTTAATCCATTGCCGGATGGTGTCGATAGATGACCAGTTGGAGAAATCAGCTTTTGCTTGAGTCTTGGCTTGCTCCAGTAGATTTTCATCAAGATTCATGGCCTTAGCCAATATTTCTGCTGTTAATGTTCCTTTTTCAAATTCGGTCAGTACAGAAGAGGCGTTTTCACCTAGTGAGTTAACCCAGTCGGTAAAACGCGTCAGCATAATCAGTGATAATACATTGTGTGTTGACGTTGCTGTTGTGGTAAGACCAAAGAGTTGTGGATTTGTCACAAACAGACGTAAAGTGCTTTCGCTAAGGCCAGTAGAACGGTAAATCAGTGCTAGTTGTGCTAGACATTGGCAATAGTGGACAGCTTGTTGAATTGAGTTATCTGATGCAGTTGTTCCTGTTGGTTCCGATGATTGAGTTCCAAAGGGATTTTTCCGCAACCAGTCCCAGAGTGTGTCTGCCGTCATTTTGTCTGCTTTGCCATAGTTTAGCTTATCTGCCCAGGCCAGCACGGAGAGAGCAACATTCTCAGATGGCAATTGCAGAGCGGCGGCTATGTAATGAGACAGTGTTTTTTTCAGATTCTCCTCGGCCTCTTGCAGATTCTTTTTGGCTTTATTTAAATTTTCTTCCGATTTTTGCTGGCTTTCTTCCGCTTTTTTTAGCTCCTCTTTGGCTTTTAGTATTTTCTTGTCAAAATCTTGCAGGCCGTTATATATAGTATCCAGTAAGTTCTGAATTTCTGGTGTCAGGGTTTGGTTATAGTCGGTGGTGGTCATCACAAATAACTGATATACACTCCATTTCCGTGTACGCAGCCAATTGGTTACAGTATAGAGTTTGCTAATTAGAACCGCTAAATTATCATGAGTAATCTTAGATAAATCGGTTTTTCCTTCATCTATGGCAACTACTACTAGTAGTACCCCTAATTCATCAATAGTTAGCTGATGGATATCCGCGAGTAATTTTGTGCGATAGAGATGAGAGAGATTATCTCTATTATTAACCATTGTTTCTTTAGTGTTGTCTCCATAGGTAACCTTTAGTAGTCGATTTAATGAGATATCATCGACATTAAAAGCACGTTTAAGTACTGTTTTGTGCCAGCTGTTGGTACTGCTTAGATTTAAATCAATCTCTGGAGTGCCATTGGTAGAAAAATCCTGACCATTCAGTTTTGGGGAATTAAATAAACGATCAAACTGGCTTGGATGGCCGTCATTGCTATGTTGTGAAATTGGTGCCTTGCATAGTATTAGTGCAGTTTCAGCATCAATACCGTAACGTTGCATATAGTATTTAATACAGAAGATTTTTTTTAACACTTCTTCATTGATGTTGAATTCTGGACTGATACTGTGGAGGATTCCACTTAATACCGTTGGTGATAAGTTTATAGCTTTGAATAGACGAATAAATTTATTAATTTTCAACAGAGCACGATAATTAGTCTTTTCGATAGTTTGTTGTGTACTAGTAGTACGCGATGCAGGCTCAGTAATTGTTATTTCTTCTTCTGGGAGAAGTATAGTTCTTATTTTAAGGAAGTCGCTAAACTCTTCATCACTCAGATTGTAATAACTTTTCAGATATTCCAGTTTTTCTATCAGAGAAGGTTTAATATCACCAAAATTATTCTTATAAAGAGTTTCAGCAGTAGATTCGGTAATTTCTTCTGTCAGAATAGTAAATAACTTTGGTGAAACGGAAGCATTAATATCTAACAGGGAAGCTTGATACTTCAATTGAGAGAGTGTTGTTTCTGGGTATACGCTTAATTGCTCAAATACCTGAGCTTGTAATTGAATAACCTTACGTACACTTTCATAAGCATCGTGATATGGCATCGAACTGGAAAGGCGGAAAGTAGATAATTTTTCCATCACTTTAGTGTGGCTGTCCAAATTAGGCTGAGTTTTAATCCCTTCTAGCAACATGTCATTAGACAGAGAAAGTGTGGAAATCTCCGTATCCATATTTTTCTGGCTGAGTACCAATGATTTTAGATCTGGACGGCGTTTATCCAAATGATAAATAGAATCTTTGTCATGTAAATTTCGTGCCTGACGATAAAGTTCAGCCAGGTAAGCCGCGGGAGAAAACATGGAAGAAATTGCGCCAGGGGCTGCATATTGGCTAGCGCGGTTGCCAAATCGGCTATTATAACCTTGTTGGTCAGCATGAGGTGTTGTCAGGGCAAGATGTACCGCACTTTGTAATTGAGGATTGGCGCGTTTCAGAATACGGGCTTCATGCAGAAGGTTATCCTTTTGCACCTGCTGTGCTTCAAGATATAAGCTCTGGGTCTGTGACCATGAGAGTTGGTCCTTCACTTTTTTGCGAAGTTCGTCAAAAGAGAGATGGCAAATATCGGTTAGATTATTAAAACCTGCTCCTAACGCTTGTTGATATTCGGATTTGAGTGTGTTCATGTTTATTCCTTTTAAATGTTAGGTCAATAAAACATTTATGCTGGCCTGAGTACCGTGGATATAAATAAGGTTATTTATATTCATCAAAACAAAGTCAACACAGGTAACGTCTGATAACAGTCTGAAATTAGGTTGAAAATAATGGCTAAATAAAAACACCATTTAACTATCAACTATTTCGTAGCGTTATTATTTGTTTAAATGGCTGTTGTAACGCAATAACAAAAATTATAATTACATCATAAGTAATATAATTGGTTAACAATAACCAAATGAAATAGTTGCATTTGTTACATATTGCATGCTACGAAAAAGAAGAGGGTTGATATTTTATAGTAGGCAATCGGACTCACGAGAAAAGGAAATATCTCTGTTATAACGAGCGTTAGACAGGTAAGAAGGCAGACTGTGAGTGTGGTGTATACCCTATGGATTTCAAGATGCATCGCGACGGCAAGGGGGTGAGCGAGTGCAGCCAACAAAGAGGCAACTTGAAAGATAACGGGTATATATTCGTGAAAGGCTCAGGCCCCGTTTAGGAGCCTGTTTTTACTATTTGATTGAGATGGTTATTGGCGGATGGTGTAGCGAATATGCAGAATAATATCGCTCAATGCCTGTAACATGGACTGCTGTTTGCCAGTCGCATTCGGGAAACTGAGTG
This sequence comes from Photorhabdus kleinii, assembly GCF_025384885.1. Classification (NCBI taxonomy): domain Bacteria; kingdom Pseudomonadati; phylum Pseudomonadota; class Gammaproteobacteria; order Enterobacterales; family Morganellaceae; genus Photorhabdus; species Photorhabdus kleinii. The sequence goes on along the minus strand of NZ_JAJAFY010000004.1, from coordinate 67,846 downwards.
TTAATGTGCCGGTATTGTTAATCGCTATCCCTTCAAACGGCAGAAATTTACCATTGTTAAAATCCAACTGGAACTGGCCGCTGTCATTGATCCCATGAGAGATCGCCAGTGATTTACAGCCTTCAGCTAATCCGGTTTCACTTCCTCCGTAGGACAGAATGGCTTGTACATCTTGGTACGGTCCTAACAGAGCTGGCAGGGTGACACTGATCTGTTTAATGCGTCGAATGTTGCCTACGCCGTTGCCTTCTGGGTAGTCATTATGTAGTGACAGACCAGACAGTGAGATTTTAGCGCCTAGTTGGCCGTTTTCTAATGTAACGGGATGATCGTCAACGGGTTCAGTTGTACCACCTGCTAGCAGGGCAGAAATACGTGTTGCCAAATTAAACGATTTTTCTGGCAGTGCTCCATAGAGTTGCGCCAGTGAAATGGTCCGTTCTACTTCCAGAGCGCGTTGATCCCATCTCAAATGGGCATCTTCCATTTGTGCCAGATTTAACATCAAGGTTTCACCAGCGAGTAGACCAGCATGTGTCCCTTGCCAGGCGCCGGGTTTGATAAAGCTTGCGGCGGTATCATTAGTCTCCCAACGATAAGCCATTTCAGCCATCAGACAACGGGTTACGGCCAAATCGTAAAATTGGAAGTAGATAGCAGCTAGCCGACCACGTAGCCAGTGGTACAACGCTTGATTACTGAATTTACGTTGTAGGAAAGTCAATTGCGCCTGAGTCTGTTCCTGTTGGGTTTTCAGGCTGGTTTTCTGCAACACCGCAGCTTCACGGCGTACTGCCAACGATTGAAGTTGGGCATCGATTTGTTTTATCTCTGCTTCGGCATTGTTACGTTGGATTTCCCACTCCTGACGGCGACGGCGATAGGCTTCAGACTGGCTGATTTTATCCGCTTCGGTGTTCATAACACTCGCGGAAAATTCCATGACATTACCTGTCGCTTCGGCAATTGCCCCCCAACGGCTGCCGCCATCAGCGAAGCCGAAAATGTTGGGCGCCAGATCAAGGGCAGCGCCTGCCAGACGCGATGCTTGCAGGGCAGTGCTAAGGCCAGCCACAGAGGCATGCAATGCTATCACCCGGTTTTCACCCGCATTGATATTTTCATCGTATAGCTTTTTGTAGCTGTCAAAGCGTGATTGCGCTCCGGCTTTGGATTTTTCCAGTACGGTTTTTTCCGCATCCAGTTCTTCTCGGGTTTTGTCCTGTATGCTGAGATTGGTCAATATCAATTCTGCCGCTTGATTCTGCAATAGCGTGTTTAAGGCTTCCGCATCCTGACGTTCGATAATATTTTGTAACGTGGAGCCGAACTGTGTTAACTGGCTTACCATACCGCGTGCGTTTTCCAACATCTGTGGGAAACGCCACAGTGACATAAATGACGTCGGTAACTTGCTTCCGCCTTGTGAGTTGGCAATAGCAGCACTGAGTAACGCTTTTGGATCCGCTGGTGTAGCGTAAATAGGCAGATGTAGCGGTTGACCGTCAATAGAGAGGTTGTGGCGCAGGTTATACAGCCGTTGTTCCAGTTTCTGCCAGTAGCTTTGCATCACTTCATTGACCTGTGGCAAGAAAAGATCTGTCGGGTTGTTGTGCCGACTAACATCACCTTGTCGCAGAGCGACCATTGCTTGGGCGTGTTCTTCTTGTTTCTCCATTCTGGCCGCGTCACCTAAACTTGGCTTACTCCACTCTGAACCGAACGATAGATGAGGTTTATCGCCTAACAGATGCAGTGCTTGCATATACCACATCTTGGCTTCATTGAGTGTGTCTCGTTCTAACTGACGATAGGCATAATCTCCACGGTCCAGCAACAGATCAAGAGTGCGCATAAAAGTAACGACTTTGTAGTGCATTGGATCATATTGCGCTATAGCATCGGGATCGACGGAATTTAATGGATCATCGTTCCAGCTAGTATCTTCCAACAACGGGCGAACATTCCAGTGGTAGTGCTGAATCTGACCATGTTCAATATAGCCGGCTGGGTTCCAGACATATTTCAGCCAACGGTTGGCTTCATCGAAGTTTTGCTCGTGTAACAAACGTTGAGCAATCAGCATCGGAGCATAGTAGAACAATTCCCAAAAATAGAGGCTATTGGCTCCGTTGAAATCCATTGGTTCTGTGTATTGATCGATAAGAATAGAAACATCAAGAAAGCCTTTATATTTATTGACGATCGCGTCAGTATCGTTTATCACGACTTTCTTATTATCAGCGTCATTAATCAACACAAATTTCTTATTAATTTCATCAAAATGAAATAAAGCAGTTTCCCATCTTTGTTGTTCCAAATAGAATTTCTTCTTATATTCTACGGCTATTTCGACACGCGATTGTGTATTAGACCAAGGGATAAAAAGAGTGATGCTAGTTTCGGTATCAGTTAATACTCCCTTGTAGTATAAATTCATCAATCCATTATCATTTCTTATATGAATTTTAAACCAACGCTCATTGCCATGTACATTTTGATCATATTTAGGAAGAATGAGATGAGTAAAAAATCCTTTCCCTAACTGAGGTTCTGGCAATTTCTGTGTCTCTGTACTTAAGATAGTATCGATCCCGGCTGTAGCGCGACTAATTAATTTACGGGCAAACAGCGTATTAAGGCGAATACGATAACCTCCCCACTGCATATATTGCGCCCCGTTTGTATCATGGTGAATAACCAAAATATTATCGTCATCAGTTGTCTCTGATGAAGCGATCTCATGTCGATTATTAACCCGTATGATGCGATTGCCCTCAATATTGGTATCAAACTGGTTACGAATGTGAATTATATCATCGTCAGAATTGATATCTTCAAATAACATGTTTGAGGAGATACGCAGCCCTTTTATTGGCGCATCTGTTGTGTATTTATCCGGTGCGTCCTGTTTTTGATAAAACAGGACTAACAACTTATTGTCTTGGTGATTTGCACAGTAGAACCCTAGTTGTTTTCTTATTAGCTCTGGTTCCAGTCGATCCAGTTCCTTCTGAATATCCTGCTGGTTCAATTCCAGTTGTTTTTCCCTTACGCTTATCTCTGTCGTTGATTGCCCCTGTTCATTCAATTCTCTCTCCCATTGCGCCAGTTGTTTTTTCCGTTGTTCTATTAGCGGTGGCAATAGTTGCAATGATTTTAGTGGCTCTATAGGTTTTGGTGGACTTACTGGATTCAGTGGTAGGATTGGTTTTAGTCGCTCTACTTCTTCCTGCTGTTCTTTCAGTTTATCTTCTAATTGCTTTTGGTACTCTTGCAATTGGTCTAATAAATCTGATGTTTTTAAAACAGCGGATATTTTGTCATGTACTTCTAAGGCTATTGGTGTATTCCAGGTACTGTCATAACGGATATGCGCCAGTTTTAGTTCATAGTGATGGCTTACGACGGTTTGATGATTATTTTCTGTCTGTTTAGCAATTTTCTTCTGCTCTAGCCAGATCAGATACAGGCGAGATTGGAAAATTACCGGGCGGATAGTGTCTTTATAGGGATTTGTTGGACAGTCAATTTTGTGCCATTCACTCCAGGCGTTAGCAGGAAACTTACCATTGCTGAATTTATTGTGATCCACACTACGCCAATAATATTGGTTCACTTCTGTTTTACTGTGTCCGATAAAGTAGGTTAATCCCTGATTGTTATTGATGTTGTCATGATAGGCGCTAATGATTTCCAGATTAGCCACCTGTTCGAATGATGTCAGATAAGACATAAAGGCATCTTCTACCGTATCGGTATTTAATTGACTCTGGCTGATGGATTGCAGCAACGTATCCATCATTTTTGTTCGCCCGATGCGTATCGTCGGATCGATGTAATTCTCAGGGTAGTAAATGAGCTTAGTAATGCTGGCCCAAGTGCTGTAGTGTTTATTGTATTTATCCCAATCGGTAAAGAACGGATGGCAGACGACACTTGTGACTACATCACCTTCCATCTTTTTCAATGCCCGGTTGACATACAGTTGGATGCTGGCGATAGCTTCTGCAATTGGCGTGGTTTTGATGGCAGCAGAAACTTGGTTATCGATCAATAAATACTGGTATAGATCATCACGGTTTTTAATCGCTGGATTTTGACTAGCAATTTTACCGATATAGTATTTACTCAATGCGGCGCTACGAGACTCATCCAGAAAAATATGCAGGGCATCGGCCTTTTGGGTGTCTAGTCCTGCGGTTAATGTCGTAGCTACGTTTTCCCAATGAACATAAGTGGATTTTTCAGCCTGTAATTTCACTAGATCTGAAACGCTCTGCGGAGAAACGTTCAATTGATGCGCGATATTAACCCATTGCAGGATAGTATTGATAGATGTCCAGTTGGCGAAATTAGCTTGTGCTTGGGTACTGGCTTGCTCCAGTAGATTTTTATCAAGGCTCATGGCATCAGCCAACTGTTTGGCTTCTAATGTTCCCTTTTCAAATTCGGCCAGTACAGAAGAGGCGTTTTTACCTAGAGAGTTAACCCAGTTAGTAAAATGCGTCAGCTTTACCAGTGATAATGCATTGTGTGTCGATGCTGTTCCTGCGGTAAGGTCAAAGAGCTGCGGTTGTGTGACAAACAGACGTAAGGTGTTTTCACTAAGGTCGATGGAGCGATAAATCAGCGCCAGTTGTGCCAGGCATTGGCAATATTGGACTGCTTGTTCTTCTGTTACAGTAGTTGATTGTTCTGAATTGTGTTGAGATTGCAACCATCCCCAGAATTTTGTTGCTGTCATTACACCAGCGCCAGGTTTTAGTTGATCTGCCCAAGCGAGTACATAGTGAGCGGCATTTTCAGACGGCAATTGCAGAGCGGCGGCGAGATAAGGAGACATTTTCAACAGAAGATTTGTCTCATTTTCGCTGTTAAAGCCTTGCAAACCATTGTAGACAGCATCTAGCAGGTTCTGGATTTCTGGAGTCAGGTTTTTGTTATAGCTGGTGGTGGTCATCATAAACAGCAGGTACGTATTCCATTTCTGTGTACGCAACCATTGGGTAACGCTATAAAGTTTATCGATCAGAATAGCCAGATTGTCATCACTTATCCCTGATAAGCTGGTTGATCCTTCATCTATGGCAACCAACAGTAAATTCAGTTCATTAACAGTTAACTGATGAACATCTGCCAGTAATTTGGCTAAATAGAGATAAGAAATATTAGTTAAATTATTGATTATTTTTCCATTGTCATTATCACAATGAGTCATCTTTAGTAATTGATAAAGTGAAATATCATCGACATTAAAAGCCCGTTTAAGCACTTCTTTTTGCCAGCTATTTGTATTGTTTGGGCTTAAATTAATCTCTTCATCCCAAACGTGAAAATCCTGACCATTCAATGGTGGGGTATTAAATAAACGACTAAATTGATCGGAACTACGGCTATAATAATTTTGTGAAATGGGTGCATTACACAGGATTAATGCAGTTTCAGCATCAATATTGTAACGCTGCATATAGTATTTAACGCGAAAGATTTTCTTTAATATTCTTGCGTCAATATCCGGTCCATCACTAAGTTCATCGTATACGGTAATTACAGCTTCCAGGGTTATCTCTGGAGGTGTAGATATCTCCTGATAGGTGCTACTGGAGATAATATTTTTAAGGGTTGTTGGTGCCAGCCCTGTTGCTTGGGACAAACGAATAATCTTATTGAGTCTGAGCAAATAATATTGAGCGGGTTGTTGGCTGCCATATTTGGAATTCATTTCCTCATGTATTAGCCTAATATTTCGTTGGTCAATAAACTGGTTAACTTCCTCATCAGTCAAATTATAATAGCTTTTTAGGTATTCTAGCGTTGCCATTAAAGAGGGCTGAATATTGTCAAAGTTTTCTTTATAGAACTTTTTAATCTCTTCTTCGTCATCTGTAATCTGCTCTGTTAGGATATTAAATAGTTCTGGCGAGATGGAAATATTCATCCCCAACAGGGAAGCTTGATATTTCAGTTTAGCGATATCTGTTTCTGGGGATGGACTAAATTGGTCGAATGTCGGAGCCTGTAATTGAATAGCTTTGCATATATTTTCATAAGCATCGTGATACGGCGTCGAACCAGAATGGCGAAAGGTTGATAGCGCTTTCATCACATCAGTATGGCTTTCTAGCCCAGTCAGCGTCTTAATCCCTTCCAGCAGTACTTTATTAGATAGAGAAAGTGTAGAAACTTCATCATTCATATTTTGCTGGCTGAGCGTCAGTGATTTTAGATCCGGGCGGCGTTTATCCAGATGATAAATGGTATTTTCTGCGTGTAAATCCCGTGCCTGACGGTAAAGTTCAGTCAGATAAGCAGCGGGAGAGAACATGGAGGCAACTGCACCGGGGGCGACATATTGGCTGGCACGGCCACCAAATTTACTGTTATAACCTTGTTGATCGGCGTGAGGCGAGGTTAAAGCAAGATGTACCGCATTTTGCAATTGAGGATTAGCACGTTTGAGGATACTCGCTTCATGCAGTCGGTTAGCTTTTTGTGCCTGTTGTGTCATTTCAGGGTGTTCTGGTGTGATTGTGCTCATGTTTATTCCTTTTAACTATTTAATAAATAAAATATTTATGCTGACTTGCACTCCATGAATACGTAAAGAGATTCTTAATGTTCATTAAAAGAAGGCAGCAAATAGGGTGTCTGATAACGTGCTGAAATAGGATGAAAATAACGGGTAGATAAAACGGTACCATTCGGTCGTTGACTATTTCATAACGTTATCATCTATTGTTTCTCTAAATTCCTGCGGCAATGCAATAATAAAAATTATAATTACATAAATAATAATTACATTGTTAATGATAAAGTTATGAAATAATTACAATTGTTTTGAATGGTGTTTTATGGAAAGTAAAGTGATTAATATTTTGTGATGAGCGAAGAGAATAATGATAAAAAACATTATTTCGACTGTTTTATGGCCTCGTTTTTGGGCTGTTTTTAGGTAATTGTCAGATGGCATTCAGTGAGTTTTTTTCTTTTTGGTTATCATTATGGTAATTATCGCGACTGTATATTAATCTGTATAAAGTAGTTATTTTCAATGAATATGATTATTATTTTTAAAAACTATTTTTAGAATGATAATATACCCAATTAATTTTAAAATGCAGGATTCAAGTTGATTGAGTATATATACAAGAAACCTCCTGTAAAAAAAGGAATATTGTGACTGGACTCAATATATAGATAATACTCATATACACATAGTTGTATTTGTGTCATTTTGATATTGAATTTTTTTCACAATGGGGGTCTGGAGGAGAGTGATCAATTTAAAGAAAAAGCAATATTGTTAAATATGACTTAGATATTGCAAAAACCAATTTATTATTTTAGGTTCTGTTAGACCTTTTATTTAACTCAGTTATGTTTTTTCTTAGCAAAAACCGCCGCAAACCCTTGCCCCGTGCGGGCGGGGATATCAGGCGAAAAGTCCGAAGGGCTTTAAAGAGCAATTTTTGGTTATTACTACACATATATGAATATGAGATGACAAATGAATACTGACTGGATGAATGAAGAGGTTTCAAACTTATTCGATCAATATGATGATTATTTGGAAGAGAGACTTGGGTACACACCGTTGATTGAGAACCTTAAGGAGAGCTTGGGGCAAAACATATCGGTTCTTGATTACGGTTGTGGTGGTGGGAAAGTGTCACGTCGGCTAATTGCTGGAGGCATAAAGACGGTAACGGGAGTAGATATCTCACAAACTATGGTGGACAAAGCCGCCAGCAATATCAATCGTGGCAATAGCTCTTATCATCAAATCAAAACTGGTGTCCTTAACTTCAATGATAATACTTTCGACGCAGCTATATGCTGTTACGTGTTCATCGGTAGCAATAAAAAGTCTGATCTTTTAAAAATCGCCAAGGAAGTTCATAGAACATTAAAACCTGGTGGTATTTTTTACGTATTGGATACTAATCCGGATTCTTGTGGGATTAAGTTCAGCTCTTTTATGAGCGGCGATCTAAATAAAAAATACAATGATGGAGAAATCAAGCCAGTGTATTTAGATCTGCCAAATGGAAGTATATTTAAGGTTTCAGATACGCATTGGCATAAAGATACATATTATGAAATCTTGAATAAGGCCGGGTTCAAAACTATTGAGCTTTTTGAACACAATGACGCGGATGCTTTAAAGGATACTGGAGATTTACGATGTTACCCCCCTTTTGCCATGTTCAAAGCTACTAAATTCTAGATGCTCTATACCCTATGGATTTCAAGATGCATCGCGACGGTAAGGGAGAGAATCCCCGGGAACATAACTAACTTTGTGACCGGGGTGAGCGAGTGCCGCCAACTAAGAGGCAACTTGAAAGATAACGGGTATATATCTGACCGATGGAATTCCTTGCTTATTACAAAAATGCCGGTGAGGGATTCCACATGACTGGTTTCGAAGGTAATTTAATATTGTTTTTTCCTGGGTGTAGCCTTGTTTAAAAAACAGAGTAATCGAGAGACCCAGACGGGAAACAGTCAGCCCATCGCCATTGAGGAAGGTAAACGCGGCCAGTTGTGATCTTAACCGGGCAAAGTAATCTAAAGTTTTCATCATTTTCTCCATGAATTATGAGGCGGTGGCGAATGTCACACTCGCCAATGATACGCATTACACCAAAGTAGTCTTCGGTCGCAATCTGGATGTAATCTATTTCTTGATCTTCGGCTAGTTTATCGCCCGTAAATCTCACTTAAATAAACATTTTCAAATTATCAGGATGCACAGAACCATCGAAGTAAGGCCGGGCAAATGGATTACTGGATTGCGGTAAATTATCATGTTGGAAGCTGAAATTAATATTTAATAAATGATTGAATAATAACATTTGTAGTGCGGGGAATTACAACGAAAACGATTAGCGACGGTTAATTGGGGTCATGAAGAAGCCCCCACTATCACGGGTGATTGAGTGGTGGGAGCAAGTCACACGATCGGTATTTTCTCCTTTGGCGAGGTTTTTTATTTTGGATCAAATCATATTTTTTGTTTTTCATTCATCATACGGTTCAGCCACGGCACGGTGACCGACATGATGATAGCGACAATGAAGGTAGCAATACCAATTTTGCCGAATACGCTGGTATAGATTGGTAATGTTTGCAATGGGTCCGTAATACCTTTCGGTGCGGCCGTAAGGGCTGCGACATGGCCGCCGAGTAAGGAGGAAGTTGCTTGAGTTAAATACCACATTCCCAGAATAAAACCCATCAGGTACTGAGGAACAAGGGCCGCAATCATTGCCAGGCCCAATGCGCTGATCATCAATTCACCGATGCTTTGGAAAAAATAAACCAGAACAATAAACCAAGGGGAGGTCAAACCTTGTTCATCTGCAAACCACAAACCGGCAGCGGCGGCAGTGAGAAAACCTAAAGAGCACAGGAACATACCAACTGCAAACTTAGCTGGCATTGTGAGGTCTTTACCTTTAGCGCCCCAGTGAGTGTATAAGGCGGCGAGTATCGGGCTGGCAACAACGATCCAGAATGGGTTAAGCGCCTGGAAACTGACCGGATTAATGTCAAAACCAAGCAACTGATGGTGAACGTTATGGATGGCAAAGAAATTGAGAGAAGTTGGCATCTGAGCATACAGAATGAAGAACACAATAGCTTGAAGCATCAAAATGAAAGCAACAAACATTTTGTTACGGCCAGCTTTATCCTGCTTTAATGCTTCACGGAAGAAGATAAATACCACGATAGCAGATAGGGTAATCAGCACAATATTGGCTATTTTCACGTTGTGCATCAGCCATGCACAGACGTAAACCATCGCAACACTTCCTGCTAATACCATGAATAGGTTTTTATAGTTGATTCGTTGATGGTCGGGTTCAGAACCAATATTACGTACCGTATTGCGACAGAAAATATAGACTAACAAAGCAATAATCAGACCAATACCACAAATATTGTAGGTAACGGCATAACTAAATTTTTCCGCAATAACAGGAGCGAGAGCGAGTGAGAACAGCGAGCCGAGGTTGATTGACATGTAAAACAGCGTAAAAGCTCCATCCAGACGAGGATCTTTGGGTGGATAGCATTTAGACAGCAGGCTGGCTGGGTTAGCTTTGAACAGGCCGTTACCAACGGCAATCGTTCCCAATGCGTAGAAAATTAAATCAGGGTGTAGAATAGAAAGGCCCGTCATAAAGTAGCCAATTGCCAGGACTATGGCACCCAACACAATGGTTCGTTTAGTTCCCAGTAAGTGGTCACCTACATAACCGCCAATCGAGATCAAACCATAAACTAACGCGGCAAATGCACCGAAGGTAATAAACGCTTGTTCCTGGGAAAATCCCAATTTTTGTACAAAATAGACAGCAAGAACGCCTTGTACACCGTAGTAGCCGAATCGTTCCCAAAGCTCGACGAAGAAAATCATAAAGAACGGTTTGGGTTGTTGTAATAAACCGATGGATGCGGGTTTATTCATAGTTGATTGCCTCTGATTAGCATTATTGGTTGAAATACACTCGGAAATGTACAGTGACATTCAGTGACATGATCTGTCGCTAAAGTGGTTTTTTTATGTACTTTATTCAAGTGATCGGAGGACGGTAGATTATTATATGGTTAAAATATGTTCCTGGTGGGCGATCACACTAATATAAAGATATTAGTATTGAATTTAATAGTATATTCATCAGGTGAATATCAAAAATAATCAGAAGTTTAATGGAAGTGTTGATAAAAAACGCTATTCAGGCCGTTCAAAGCCTGAATAGTGGAAGAACAATCACTGCCTGATGGAGAAGCAGTTAAACTGTGGCGGCTTCAATTTCCAACATAACTGGACGGAAATTACGCTTGAAATAGATGAGGCCGTGGCCTTGTTCGCTCACCGTGATATGTTTAATCTGAACCAGATACACGTTATGCGTTCCCACTTCTTGAACCTGTTCAATTTCACCTTCAAGGCTGGCGAGGGTGCCGGTTAACACCGGTTGGCCTAATGGCCCTGTCTGCCAGATATTCCAGCGAAAACGCTCTTCCATGCTGACTCCGGTCATACCGGCAAAGTGTCGTGCCATCAATTCTTGTTCGTGGTTTAAAATATTGACACACAGGCGGCCATTTTCCTGAAAAACGGTATTCATAGCACTGCTGCGGTTAATGCATACCATCAGCGTGGGTGGCGTATCGGTGATTGAGCATACTGCGGTAGCAGTGATGCCACAGCATCCGGCATGACCATCGGTGGTGACGATATTCACCGCTGCTGATAGGCTCGCCATCGCATCTCTGAAACGCAGGCGATGTTCATTTTCTACAGACATATTGGCCTCCTGCTACCGATTATTTCAGCAGCTTATCTAACTGGTTAATATCGCTATTGTTGTATAAATGTGGCCTACGCCAGCCATGCTGATCATAATCAGCAAGGCAGCGATCAACCATATCCATCATTTTTTTCATGTTGCCAGAGCCATGAGCATGGCGCAGACATTGCATCCGAATTTCATCCTGACTTCCGGCATAGTTGATTTCGTACAATTCGTGACGACCACCAAATTCACTACCAATGGCATCCCACATCAGTTTTAAAATCTTAATGCGTTCAACGTGATCGATACCGTTGGAACCCCGAACATACCGGGCGAGATATTTATCAATTTCTGGGTTATTCATATCACGTACACTGGATGGCAAATAAATTAGGCCGCTGGTGACGTTACTTTCAATAATATTTTTAATTTTCGTGTAGGCCATTGGTGCCATAACGCGATAAGTTTGTATTGCCTGAGTATCTGGCAGATAAGCGCCGCCTTTCCACGGCTTGGCTTCTGCCCACATTGCATCACTCAGTGACCAAAACAGGTTACGCCAGGCAACCACTTCACCCAGGTTAGCCTGAACACCACGGAATTCTATCACGCCAGTGCATTCCAGGCTCTTTTGTAGCAGAGCGGTAATAAAATCCAATTTCACCGCCAGCCGTACACAAGCCTGTAATGGGAACAGACTAGTGAAACCCGCTTGGATGGCCCAGTTGCGTGCACGGTCAAAGTCGCGGTAAATCAGGACATTTTCCCAAGGGATAAGGACCTTATCCATCACCAGAATTGCATCGTTTTCATCGAAACGGCTGGATAAGGGATAATCGAATGGGGAACCTGTTGCGCCTGCTACCAATTCATAGGAGCCGCGGGAGATCAATTTCACGCCTTCCGCATCCATTGGCGCGACAAACATCAGGGCGAAATCAGGGTTATCCCCCATTACTTGTGCGGAGCCAAAACCGATAAAGTTATAGTGAGTCAGGGCTGAATTAGTTGCTACCACTTTTGCGCCGCTGACGATAATACCGGCATCAGTTTCTTTTTCTAGCTTAATATAGACATCACGTGTCTGATCGGCGGGTTTATGGCGATCGATTGGTGGATTGACAATGGCATGGTTAAAGTAAACGCCTGTTTCCTGAATACGTTTGTACCAGGTACGGGCGTTATCAGCAAACTGACCATAATATTCAGGAAATGCGCCGAGTACGTTACCGAAGGCCGCTTTATAGTCAGGTGAACGACCCATCCAGCCATAGGTTTGACGTGACCATTCAGCGATAGCATCACGTTGTTGGCGCAGCTCATCTGCACTGCTAGCAAAGCGGAAGAATTTGTGAGTATACCCGCCGTTGCCGGTATCGGTATTCCAGCACAAGGTATCATGGGTTTCTGGGGCGTGCAGGGCATCGTACAACTGACCGATTGAAGCAGCAGAATTGCGGAATGCGGGATGTGTAGTGACATCTTTTACGCGTTCGCCATAAATGTAAATTTCGCGGCCATCTTGAAGGCTTTTCAGGTACTCTTCACTGGTGAAAGGACGTTTTTTGTCGGCGCGAAAATCTTCTGGTTTCATGTCTACCTCACAGTCGTCATAAAAAGCGCCTGTCTTGATATAATATAATCAATATTGGCACATGGATGTTAATTTAATGTTTGTTTTGTGTTTCTTAATTGAAGCTTTAGAACGGCATTTCTTGAATAGATTTTCGGAAGGTTGACTGGTACTTTTCGTTGGAAAGGATGCTTTGTTATTTAAAGTGTGATCCAGACGATATTTTTATGATTGTTATTTCAAGGTCTATTTTTGGCTGGTTGAGTTAATCAGATTCATGGTGATTTTATTATTGAGTTTGGTGATCGTTTGCACGATCACCTTTAGGGAGATAACAGTTATACGAGCTTATGTACAGGACCCTTGATTAAGGCACAGAGATTAATGTACATGCAGTTTTTTATTTCTGGATGATGATGGGGCATCTTCTGGGATTGCCCGCTTTTTGGTTACTACCGGCTGACGTTTTTTAGCTGTAACTAATCCGATGCTATATTTATCTGCTGGGTAATCATGGCCTCGAAATTTGTCTACTTTTTTGAGAAACATTGCCGCTACTGTTTTCGTGCTTTGTAAATGCTCTCCTTCCCCTCTTTCAGGTTCAGATAGATCAGTGAGAATTGAAGCGGCTACTTTTTTATCCTCACCATATATAACAGCTATTGCGGCACCAAAATGAAAAGGATACGCTTTTCCTTTGCTTGTTACTTTTTCCGTTATCATTAACCCTTAACCCTTGTTTTAAATCTGGCAGGTTTGTTTTATCCGTGGATCTTCTTAATGGTAGAACATCTTCTTTTAAATCTATGTCTGATGCGTTTTCAATTGATTTATACCCGTTATCTTTCAAGTTGCCTCTTTGTTGGCTGCACTCACTCACCCCGGTCACATAGTTCTCTATGCTCCCGGGGATTCGCTCCCTTGCCGTCGCGATGCATCTTGAAATCCATAGGGTATATTTCCAAATTCCACGGACATTATTACTCCCAGATCTGCTCCAATTGTTGCTTCACTTTCGTAGGGGAATGGTTTAGTTTCATTTTTGTTATATAAGATATCAAGGGTATACTCTGTGCTGCTAATACAGCTTATGGGTAGGTCTTTTTTGAAAGTTAATATCGATTCATCTTTTTCAATCTGTCTATCGAATAATTCTTCTGGTACATTGAGCCCATATTTTCTTTCTGCCGTTAAAGTATCTACAGAGCCGAAATTCAAGAATTTGTTTTTGACTCTTATCTGTGTTGATTCCCATTCTTCTTCTGGGTTATCTATTTGTATATTAAACCCGAAAATCTTGTGAATTTCAGAATTAAGCCCAGAAATATCAACCAGTGTTGACGGATTATTTCTCACCATTCGGTATAGATTCAGCCCATCGATTGTTCCAGCCGGATCGGCGCTTAACCATCTACCCACCCACGGTTGATAATAGCGATAGCCGTAATAGTAGAACCCGGTAGCATCTCGTTCTTTACCTGAATAACGGAGGGTTTTATAGCTGGCTTCTATTTGGTTTCTTGCTGCCCATAACGCTGTGCCGCCAAATGGATAATACTCTTCCTGACTGATAATTTGTCCTTCATTATCCAGTTCAAGTTGACTGGAACCAATCAAATTATCATAGCTATAACGGAGCTGATTATTGCTGATACCGGCTGGTGGTGTGGTTTCCCAGTGAAGAACCCGTACCTGTGCGTGACCTGCTGCCCCTACGGTAATAACATGCAGGTCTTCCGATATCGCGGTTCCACTTTGCGTTGTACGTAGCTCTAATCCGGGAAGATAAGTGACTCGTTGTTGCTGCGTATTGTTGCCTGTCTGTTGTTCACTGACTTTTAACTGCCGCATGCCGTCGTTGCCATAACGATACCACTCCCGATCACTGGCATTTTCGCGGCTCACTGGCGTTACCTGTTGTAGTTCGCCCCGGGCATTCCAGCTCAGATCTTGCCCCGGTAGTAGTTTTCTTTGGTGACCACCGGCATCAAACAACGCATCTACCTGTGTTGAATCTGTGGCAAGTGAACTCAACACTGCTCGATTACTGCGATTCGAGACGGCTATATCTGTGGTGTAGTTATTTTGGGTAGCGGGCGAACTGTGCCGGATTTGAACCAGATTGCCGCCGCGATCGTAATTATAGTTGCGAGTATAGTTGGTATATGAGCTGTCATCAGTAGGAAGAGGGATGATTGGTGAAGGAAGTTGGTTGCTTTGCTGGTTGATATTAGCCATCTCACGTCCTGTTGCACTGATGAGCTGGTACAGGGAATCGTAGGTATAGATATTTTCAGGAACTATTTTCTGATTACGCCAGAAACGAGTGGCTTCAGCATCATTACGAACACTGATAATGTTTCCGACCGGATCATGTTCATAGCGTAGATCTTGTAACACCTTGTTATCGGCTTGACGACGGGTAGTCGTGCTAATCAATCGCAAAGTTTCTGGCTCATAGCGGTATTCGGTGACAACACCGTTGCCATGTTCTTCACGCAGTTTCTGCCCTGCGGCGGAATAGGTCAGGGATTTGATAATGACTTGCTCACTTTGGTTTTTCAATGTCAGCCAGCTACCTTTCAATTGCCCTGCCACATTGTAAGCCAGACGTTGTATGTTGCCTTTTGCATCGGTTTGGGTCAGCAAAGCGCCAGTAGCATCAAAGGTGCTTTGTGTCGTATAAACTTCGCTATTGAGTTTGGTCTGCCAGAGGGTTTCATCGTTACCCGTCCAGTCTGCTTCCTGACCATCGGCCAACAGCTTGCAGGACTGAGATAAGATATTTTCTGTCAACGACAAACTTTCCAGTTGCGTCACGCCTGCGGTGTCGTAGTGACGCACATACTGGCCGACAAGGTTATGATCTTTCTCTGTCTGTGTATTACCTGCCCAAATAAAATACTCAGTAACGCGGGGAGCCTTTTCTTCGGGAGCTTGTTCGCTTACGGATAATAGGCGGCCGGGCAGGGTGTTAGCTTCATATTGTCGGGTCTGAGTGACGCCAGTTGCAGTTACAATCAATACTTGACGACCTTCAATATCATTGAGGGCAATGGTACGGCCGGCATCGGCACTTTCTGTTCGCAAAGTGTCGTCGGTCAGATTGTATTGCCAGAGAAAGTTGGGGGTTATTGAGTTGTCGAGCTGTTTGGCGTCATACAGGTGTGGATCGATGCTTTGGCTCAAGTGTCCTCGGACATCATATTGGTGGCGGGTAATGCGAATATCCGTATCACCTCCTGCGACAGAACGGTGGAAGTCGATGTTACGAATGGTCAGGCCACGGTTATCGTAGATGCTAACCGTGGGAGTATGTTGATAAAGTTTTGGATCAATGTTTTTCATGATTTACCTCTTGGCTGTATTAAGGATTTTGGTTGTTGCAGTTTGGCCTGCATTCAACCGAATAGGCTCATGGGCATATTATTTCCAGAAAATAGCAATAAGTTCGGTTATCAATATGCCAGCCCATACTAATTAATAATACATCCTAAATATTGATTCAGAGTGATTGAAAATATGGGTCATCTTTTATTTTCTGGTTTCTTTCCCATGAATTGGTAAATTCAGCTCAATCTATACTTGTTTTAAATGCTATTTCCCTCCGGCCAGATCAATAAAATTTCCGGTTACATATGAAGCTTCATCCGACAGCAACCAGGCTATAGCCTGTGCAACTTCTTTCGGTTGTCCACCGCGTTTCATTGGTAAGGAGTTTTTCACCCGATCAACGCGATTTGGCTTGCCGCCATCGGCGTGCATCTTGGTATAGATGAATCCAGGACGAACGGCATTTACCCGAATTCCCTGATCGGCCGCTTCCAGAGACAGGCCGATAGTCAAAGTATCGATTGCACCTTTCGATGCGGCGTAATCTATATATTCGTGTGGTGATCCCAGTCGGGATGCTGCGGATGAAACATTGACAATTGATCCGCCTTGTCCACCATGTCGGAAAGACATTCTTTTAACTGCTTCCCGTGCACAGAGAAAACTGCCTACAACATTGACGGCAAAAATATCATTCAGGCGGTCAGCGGTGAGTTGTTCAATTGGTGCTTGTGGTTTGAGAATACCGGCATTATTCACCAAACCGGTTATACATCCGAGTTCTTTATCAATTCTTTGGAAGAATTCTACAACTTGTTTTTCATCAGCGGCATTGACCTGAATGGCGATAGCTTTACCTCCCATTTTATGGATAATTTCTGTGACTTCCTGCGCTTGAGCTTGATTGGTGTGGTAACCAATTCCAATATGATGCCCTTTTTCTGCCAGATAAAGCGCTGTTGCGCGACCAATACCGTGAGATCCGCCCGTAATTAATGTGATTTTTTGCATAGTGTTCTTGTTCTCATTGAAAGTTTTATATTGAGAAATTAAATATCAAACGAATCGGTATTAATAAAGTAAAATTGAATAAAAAGCAAATTTTTGCATATGGTATGAGAATGTTTATAATGTCGACATTATTATTTTTAATTAAAAACAAAATAATCTAAGTATTATGTTGTGGATATTATAAAATATTTCTATAAATTTGGTGGGTTATTATGGAATAGCGATTTTACTTGAAAATTTTATGGATGGAAGTTCGATTTATTTATCCTTTTCAAGATATTTGTTTATATAACCTCGAATTGTTTTTGATGAATGATTCAGATGCTATAATATATCCAAATATTCTTGTGCTAATTTTGACACATGATTTAGAAAACCTAACGCAGAGGTTTTCCATAATTCAGAAACAAATTCATCGTCATTCTAATTATACCCTATGGATTTCAAGATGCATCGCGACGGCAAGGGAGTGAATCCCCGGGAGCATAGCAAACTATGTGACCGGGGTGAGCGAGCGCAGCCAACAAAGAGGCAACTTGAAAGATGACGGGTATATAAAAGTCTTTTTCTACATCATTATTAAAAAGCAGTCTATGACTTCATCCAAAGTTTTTCTATATAATAAATCATAATATTGGAAAAAATAATCACCTACTAAGAGGTCTAAAAATGGATATTGTCCGTTCATTTAATTGGGGGTTTCCATATTATTGTGATCTCCTAAATAAACTATTCAAAATAGTAGATCACTTTACAAAACGCTTTGTACAACAAGGGGACAAGCTATATATAGCAACACCATGAATTAGTGTTGGTTATCAGGTATCAAACTTTCGCTGCTCAGACATCAATCAAATTGACTACTGTATCGGTATTACGAAATGCTATTTAGTTGGAAAACAGTTTACTCAGTGTATAGAACTAGCTAACTTGAATTCCAGAACTCGAGGCAAGCGATTGAATCGAAAAACCATTTTTTTCTAAATAAGAAGAAATTCACGATAAAGTCATAGGGACTTTCATCGAGCGTGAAAACTATATTTGACATGTGCATCTAATTATTTAATGTATGATCTTGATTATTAAGGTTAAATATATTTTGTGGTGTGTAGCTCTAATTGGTAATATTATATTTGAATTTATGGTGTTTACGTGTGATTAATTAATTATGACGTGAATCACGATATTGGAAATTAGATTGTTAATTTATTGATTTTTTTTCATATGGTTTGTATTTTTATACAGAATTTAAAATAAATCATAGATTGAAAAATTAAAAAATCTAACCAGACAATACATCTTCTATTAAGAAACAGAATGCCCAATGTTAATATTTTTCAAATCTTGCAATTTTATTTAAATGAAACTTAAAAATAGTGTAACACCTTGTATTAAAGTGAAAACCTATAGCTATAACTGAGTTTAAGGACTAAGTGTAGCGGTGTTATTGGTTATTTAACTTAGTAAACCGGTGGTAATTCACATAGGATATTCTATGTAAATGAAAGGGAGACATATCCCCTATAACTTAACGATACCTATGGATTTTTCGCTGGATTAATATCACTTCTTATTTGAAAAGGAGATTACTTATCGTGTCTAAACTGGCAATACATGGTGGCTCTTCCATTCGAACAATATCTTGGCCTAGGTGGCCTACAAGTTCTTCCGAAACTGTAGATAATCTACTTTCTGTTTTAAATAGTCAGCGTTGGTCAATAAGTGGACCATATCGTGGGGTACCTTCTTTTGAACAGCGTTTTGCCGAAGCTTATGCGCGTTACACAAATGCTAATTATTGTGTTCCTGCCTCCAGCGGTACTGCTAGCTTGACTATGGCTTTAGAGGCAGTAGGGGTCGGAGCTGGGGATGAAGTCATTGTACCTGGTTTATCTTGGGTCGCTTCAGCATCAGCTGTTCTTAATATTAATGCTATTCCAATGCTAACCGACGTGAATCCTCAGACAGGATGCTTAGATCCAAATGCGGTTGAAAAAGCAATTACTTCTCGCTGTCGTGCGATTACAGTTGTACACCTCGGTTCTGCGGTTGCGGATCTGAATGCCTTAATGCATATCGCAGAAAAAAATAATTTGTCACTCATTGAAGATTGCTCTCAAGCGCATGGTGCTCGTTTTGCCGGTCAACATGTGGGGACATTTGGTATTGCTGGAACGTTCAGCATGCAACACAGTAAGCTGTTGACCAGTGGAGAAGGTGGAGCGGTACTAACTCAAGATGAGCAAATTGCTAGACGATTAGCCCATCTACGCGCCGATGGACGCACATTAAGCAGTGTACCACCACCGTTAGATCATATGGAGTTATTAGAAACCGCTGAGCTAATGGGTTCGAACTATTGCTTGTCTGAATTTCATGCCGCAATTTTGTTAGCTCAATTAGAAAAACTTGATACCGAGAATGCTATCCGGCGCTGTAATGCCGAATATTTGGATGAATTGATGCTGCAAATTGGCTGTTTTCCTCAGCAAACCACTCTGGGTACCACTGAGCGTGTCTATTATAACTATGTCATTGGTTTACCTGAATCTGTCTTAGGGAAGGCTTCAGTAGAAAAACTGGCAGAAGCCCTGTCAGCAGAGCTGAATTTACCTTGTAAGCCTATGTACGCCGCATTAAATCAATGTACGTTATACCAACCCGCGAGTCGGCGGCGTTTCGCATTAAGCAAAGACTTTCAGTCATCTGTTCAGCCGCAGCGTTTTAGCCTGCCAATAGCGGAGGCATTCTCCCATAGCCACATTGCCTTGCCGCATCATTTTTTACTTGCAGAAGAAACAGATATGCTTGATGTTCAGCGTGCTCTGGAGAAGGTAATGAGCCATGCCGGGCATCTGTGAATCACCAAAAGGCCAAAACTATTATGACGTCAACACATTGCCATCGTTTTGTGTTCATCCGACATGCAGAAGCAACATGTAATCTACAGGATAACCATGTGTTAATCAGTTCAGTTTTGCCTGATTCGCCACTGACGGAAATGGGCCAGCAACAAGCACAATTATTGGCGGATAATTTTCCCAAGGAGTTAATCGGAGACAAGATATTTAGCAGCCCAATGGTTCGAACAATGCAAACGGCCAAATTTCTCACTGCACGGTACAACTTACCGTTGATACCTGATGAGCGTTTGGAAGAAGTGCGTATAGCACCTTCACTGATACCGCCATTAAGTTTGTCGGAATGGGATGCAATGCTGGAAGAACGTTTGAATAGTCCCACAACTAAAGTAAGACCTGAAGTAGAAACTGTTATTGAACAACGCGCACGAGTGACCGATTTTTTGCGTCAACGACACCAACAGCGTGGCCGGGAAAAGGTCACTGTGATCGTTTCCCATGCATTCACTATAGAGCTAGCAATGTTTGTGTTGTTAGGGCTGGAAATCTCCCTATTACAACGCTGGCATATGCGTATCAGTAATACGGCATTGCACGTTATAGAGAATGAAGAGATAGGTGGAAAATCGAGGCTTGTCCTTGTTAACGCGAAAAATCATTTGAGATTATGGCTTTAAAGGTAAGAAGATAAAACGTATGGCTGCAAAATTTGAACGATTACAACAACTTTCCCGGCACACCGATTTTTCAGCATTGGTTCCACCTTTAGTGGGATTTGCGGCTGATAAAGCGCTTGCCATTGTAAAGCATTATCCGCAAGCAGATACCGCGCTGCTCTGCACCCTCTACAGTCAGTACATCACTGAGCACCCCGACTGGATAAAACAGGTTGAGAAAGTTTGTGGCCCAGCCCCCTGGATTATTCGCAGTGCGGGTTTAGAGGATGGTGATACTTTCGTGAATGCTGGAGGCTATGCCAGTATCGTCTGTCATTGTCCGGCAGATTTTAGTGATACGCTTTCTATGGTGGCTTTCAGTGGATTTGAACCTCAATCCATTGAACAGCAACGGTTAAGTGATCCGGGTTATCAACCGCAGCCAATCACCTGTTTTGTTCAAAAATTGATTGAAGGTACGCCATCTACAGTGGACGCCTTACAGGCTCCGTATCTGACAGCCGATGCATGCCATGATTTGAATAAAATTATCAATCAATTACATCAATATTTCTCTGAAATTGCGTTAGACACTGAGTGGGTTTTGGAAACGGATCATGGCCTGGTTTCCGTGACCGGATTGACTTTACATGCCTCTGAAGGTATCCGGGGAGAACTGGCGTTTGGTTTTGGTTTTGCGTCTGCACAATCCCCTGGCTCAAGGGCAAACTCTGTAGCCTATCATTGGCCGACGTTAGCTGCGCCTTTGTGGTATGGCGCTCAATTATGTCAGGTTCGCGTGGATAAGATTTGGTTAGTACAGGCACGCCCCGCTCCGGGTTATGTACTTGAGCGTCAGGTTGAACAGTTAACCACTGAAGTGAAAGAAGAGCTGGCACGTAGTATGCGGGTGGTTCCCGTAACAACATTGCTGCATCCGGCAAAGCCCAATTTAGGCATTTTCCTTTCGGCGTCCACATTAGACGATGCCTGGTCTCGTTACCTGCGTCTTCCTTTGCCAGTGCGATCCACTCTTGTGGCTGTCTTCGTTGAATCAGGCGTTGCCAGTGAACATGCTGGCATCATGTTCCGTCAACAAAAATTGCCCGTTTTTCTTACCCAGTTAACCAATATCCCCGCAGTTCCCTTGGTCATTATTAATAGTGTGGGAGAGCAAGCCTACTTTAGTGCGCAAAAACCACTTATCGAATTGGAAACGGAAACCATTGAATCGGTTAATTTGCCTGCGGCTGTACAGCATATTTTTGACGATAGAGAATCTCTGCCCACTACGGCGCTATCTTCTCAAGATCTTTCGGATGTTTTGCAACGTGCGCTGGCTGGCTTACCGGTATTAGAGGAAAAAATCGGTGCCTCACTCAGGCAACGTACTCTTTTCCCAACGGGGACGTGGTTACAGCATGGTGACATTGTCCGAAGCCCAAGTTTAACAGGTTGGCTCCTTGCACAAGTAGGTGAGAAGGCGATGACGCTCTACCCTGCTCATTGGTCGGCAACCGATGCAACAACAGATTATCTCTGTGCTTTCAGAGCCAAAACCGATCCGCAATCGACATTACCGCACTTATGTAAGGCTATCCCAACATTGGCAGACAAGGTCAGGCAACTTAATGACCTGCGCCTGCTGATGTTATTTATCAAAGCCGAATCGTGGATTGAGAGAATTCCCGCGATGCCATTGGCGCAATGGGTTGATGCTGCGATAACGTCCCCAAGTGGGGATGGGCGTCTGCTACTGGAATGTCTACTTCATGTGTTCGCAGATACAGACATTATTCCCATTTATGAAGATGCAGACCGGATTAACATTTTACATGCTTTAACCCAGGCAGCAGGTTCTACGCTTTCTGTTCACGAACTGTTTGAAGTTATCCATCATCGCCAATTGTCACCGACTGCACTGGCGAATCTGGTTTGTGCGCCTAAAGCGTTTGCTGACTATGTGGCTTTCTTGTCTCCACTTAAGCGCTTTAAAGCAGCCGCAGCACTGGCAGGAGCGAGTGAAGCCGCTGATTTGCTACAAGCTACGGATAGTCTGATGAAAGAGTTACATCATGCGAAATTACCCACTTTGAGGGCACTTTGTCGCATAGATTTAGTGGATACTTACGATCAGGTACTCAAGGCGGTATTAGCCGATGTTGTTGATAGACACGAGCTGATCACGTATCAAAATTATCTAGATCTACTCCGCGATTGGATGGAATTTGCACAGCTATCAACGCTTTCCGCCACAGAAAAATCGGCATTATGCGCTTTCCAGGGGTGGGTAGAACATGTTCGTCATAGCCCCATGCCGGACACTTTTTTTCTTGAATTAAAAGAAGATGTTGTAGAAATCTTGGGGGATGATTTCTTACGTTGGCAGGCTTTAATGCCTGTCGCCGGTAATATGACACCGGAACAACTACCGATAGAAAATGCCCACCAGTTACACAATCTATTGCATCAATGGATGCTGGTTCGTTTCCGGGCTGAATCAGGGCCTGATCTGCCTGCGCCTTTACATAAATTGATCAATATCGCTGATGGTTTTGGTGATGCCCGTTCTTGCCTTTTAAGGTTAACTAATAACCTCTTTGAGATTTCTCTGCCCTTTGTCGTACACAAGGCCAGTTTCCTCTTTAATGAGAAGGAATTAGTTGTTGAGTTCTGTGAGCTTCCGAATGCCCCGGAAGAGGATATTGGTCGCTTATATGTCTTCGATGCATTGGCATCACGTATTTCAGAATGGAAACCACAATGGCAGATATCATCAAATCGGGTCTGTCAATTAGGTACTTGGACACTTTTCTTACGCTTAAAACGTGCTGATGGCTTACATTGGCAGAGACAGGATCTCGAGCAACTGGTGCTTTGGTTACGAGTGCTATTCGATACTGCTTATGATTTCTCCTATGTGCCTAATGATGAAGTTTCCCATGTATATGACATGCTGGGGCATTCTCCTTGGTGTGATCTATTCCACGCTTATGTCAATTACCGGGCTGTGATTGATTTTTCTGTTCAGCGTATCACGGTTTATTCGTTGCCCTTTGCCTCAACGCTCGCTGCACTCTGCCTGAATGAATCTATACGTGATGAGGTCACCAGCGCTTGCCTTGCTGGTTTTAACCATGCCTGGGATGCTTTCCACCGAATTATTGAGAAGCTGGAAAACACAGAGGATGACCAAGAACAGTGGGAATGTCTTCACACCACCGCAGGGCAGATGGGATTACTCCTTTCAGCAATATGGCCAGAGCAGACGCTGATGCGAATGGTACAAAAACCACTCTCCCCGGTTGGGGCCGAACGGATCGCGGTCAGCTTGTTACATCGTCGTGATTTGTCGGCCACATTGCAGCAGTTGGTTACTGCTCCAGAAAATGCCGAATTGCGTAATTTAGTTTTGCACCACGTTCCTGAAATCGCAGTAAATGCAGATTCTGCTGCCTCAATCGCAGATGAAATCGCGATTTGGCAAAGTCAGTTTAAACGCTGTAAAGAGTACTTGCTTGCCTATCATGCAAATGTACTCTCTGAGGGCCAATGTCAACAATTTGTCAGACAACTTAGTCTTATCCCTTATGGCGTCACAGAGGAAATTGAAACGTATATTCAATGTGCTCTGGCCCCTATGGCCATAGAGGAGAAAGGCCGTTTTAAATTGTCTGAAGTTGATCCAATTGCGATTATTAGCACTATGCGGACAAAATGAGAGCAGAATGACCAAATACTTTGGCAAGGTCGCCAGAATGCAGATTACACCCTCAGAGTTAGTGGCGAAGTTATTCGCCACCGAATATGCTCAAAACGGTGATGGTTATGTATCAGCCTGCGCTCTGGGGCAAATATGGAGTGACCTGAGTCTTCTTACTGAAGCCAGCCAACAGCCGTTATCAGTCCGCCGTCAGGCCAAATGTTCTGCTACACATGCGCAGCAGGCCGCTTTGTCTATCGCTTGTGGCCACAAAATCACGGCTGAAACGGAGTCTTCCCAACAAATAGGCCTTGTATTGCAAGGTCAATTTTCTCCCTGGATGGATCTACTGACTCGTATTTTGGCACTCCCCTTGCCAGAGTGTTATGGCTATGATTTAGGGGATACCGAAGTCTGTGTGGATGATGCAATCCGTTTCGCCCGCCAGTTTGCCTCCGGGCGTTCCATCGTGGTTGTCGGTCTCCGCAGTGGTGGGAGTTTTCTTACTCCACGTTGGGTTGCAGGGTTAACTCAGATTAATGGTGTGCCCCCTGCATGGCTAACACTGCGTCCTTTAAGGCATATTAACGCCTATTGTCAGTATCATCCTTCAGAGTTAGATACTCTATTTCGTCTTCTTGACGCACAATCTGAACGTCCAGACGTCGTGATTGTTGATGATCAACCCGATACTGGCAATACCGTTGAAAAACTTGCGGAATGGTTAGCTGCCAAAGCAGAAAACATATGGTTTGCCAGCATTGGGCATGTGAGAAAAATCACAACATCAGCTTCATGGTCAACTGTATTTGTGCGATCACCTCTGATGACACGTGAACGGCGTCCACTCTGGCAATCACTGTTAAAAAATGATCACCGCCATTTTCTTTCTACATTGACTTCCGCGATACCAGCGTCGGATTTACTGAATTCGACAATAATAAATGACGCTGATACACAGATCTTTATTCATTGCCCAACAATGGAAAAAAGATATGGCTTGGGTGAGGCTTGGTTGCCTTGGAACTCGCCAGCAATGGAAAAATATGCAAGAAGGTTGATTAACCCCAAGAAAACCCCCTTGTTGGTCACGGATAAACATGAAACGCCATTGTTGCACCTGAGATTTATCGGGGAAAGCACCTATGGACTCACGGAATTCAATCGGGTGAAGCAAGTCAATACTGCCCATCCTAAGGCGTGGTTTCTTGATGGTTATCATATTGCTCAACATCTTCCAGGATTGCGGCCATTACGGGATCTTATGGCCGAAACACCTCATGAAAATCATCAGGTTTGGCTTACACAGTGCAACGCTATTATTCAGTCTGTCAGCCAATCGCCATTAATAGATATTGTTGGTCAGCTACCTCAGATTCCAATAGGCGCAGCCATTCGTAATGCATGGGAACGTCTGCAACACAAAATGGGTAAAAGTAAATTGAGTGAACACAAATTACCTGACTTACCCATTTGGCTCGATTCGCTCAATATTCCTCCTTTTGCAGGAAGTACCCGACCAATACGCTCTTCCCTTAGCTATGCCTTTGGTGATTGGCACTGGCAAGTTGGCAATGACGGGCATCTCTACCGTTTTCATCAGGAGGCTAACTGGGGAGGGATAAGTTGGACAGAATTGGAGATAGCTGTTTTTCTGTTGGTATATCAACTGCCGCCCGCCACATTACAGCTGATGTGCAACAGTAACCAGACAGAGAATGATAATTCACCAGTGATATTCACCTCTTTACCTGTTGCGCTGCTTTTACTACTCGACGGTTTCCGCCGGGAAGTACGTCAATTTAGCCCTATAGGTAAGATGCGCGCATGTGAAGATCTCACCTTGTTATTCCAAACTTTTATCCAGTACCACAACTTGATTATCGAAAGCATCGCAAATATGCAACCGACTGAAATATCGAGGAGTGTCTATGAGTAAACCTGAAAAAATCGCCTCTGCTGTCGGCGTACCAGTACCAAACTTACGTGCTCTATCCGCAAGTGGTGCTATCGTCAGACTGAGTGATGGAAGAGACTATATTGACCTGATGAATGGCAAAGGTAGCATCACGTTGGGACACCATCATCCGGTAGTTACAGAAGCAATAATCGCCAGTTTAAATAATAAACTGGGGTCTTCCACCTGTTGGTCAGAACCTTTTGAAGCTCTTGCAGAAATCATTGTTGCTGATAGTGGTATTTCCAATGGGCAAGTTGCTTTTTTCAGCTCAGGAACTGAAGCCTGCCGTGCTGTTGTCCAGTGTGCCCGGAAGATAACAGGTAAAAAAATCATCGCCAGCGCAGGTTACCACGGCTGGGGGGATTTATGGGCTTCGCCTTCCCATTTTTTGCAGCCAAATGAAAGAGGCATTATCGATTTCTACTTCATCCCCGAATTACTGGCTGATGTATTAGAAAACTATCATGGCGAAGTCGCAATGGTGATGATTTCTCCCGACTATGTACATCTCAAACCAGAAACATTAAAAAAAATAGCCCATCTTGCCCGTGAATATGGCGTTCTATTTTGCAGTGATGAAGTCAAAAATGGCTATCGTTCAGTGACTGGTTCTGCGTTACCACAGGTTATTGGCGAACAGGCTGATTTTTATACCTTTGCTAAAGGACTATGCAATGGGCAACGCTTATCCTGCCTCGTCGGGCCAACTGAAATGATGCAAAAAACTAAGCACATGACCTATACCGCCTACTTTGACACAATGCCTATTGTTGCTGCTTTAGCCACATTGAAATATATGCATGACGAACAAGGTTACAAACGTCTGGTCACGTGTGGGTCAATGCTGGCAAACACATTACGCACACTGATTGCACAGGCAGAGCTGCCAATAAAAGTCATGGGAGATGGACCATTACTGCAATTTATCTGTGCGACGCCAGAATTGGATGAGGCTTTCTATACTGCTTGCGGTAAACACGGCCTGTTACTGTATAAGTTTGATAATCAGGCTGTCTCGCTGGCAACTGAAGCCGTTTTAACGAAATTGGAGATCCACTTCAAACAAGTATTTTCAGAACTTGCTCTACACTTTTCTACGCAGCACCAAATCCATGTCTCTATCGAGCGACAAATGGAAGCCGCATTCAATATGATCGACGGTGCCAGTGATATTATGCCTGCTGCCGATGCTATCCATTGGTTACAAAGGTATGCCTTATGAGCAGAATAAAAGACTGGTATGGTAAACGTCTGACTTTAATTGCTCCACATCCCGATGATATTGCTTATTCGATAGGTGGTTTCGTCTCACAATTGGCGGCTGTATCCACATTAGAGGTTGTGACCGTATTTACCCAAAGTCGATGGGCGCTCCCTAAATCCCTGCGTGATGAGGGTTCCGCCGTTATCAGTAAAGTACGGGTAAAAGAAGAGCAAACTTTTTGTCAAAATTTTAAGATGAAGTTATACCCTCTTGGGCTCTCAGATTCCAGCCTGTCCGGCTATGACGATGGGAGTGAGCGCCAATTGCAATTTACTCAGGGACAACTTACTAATGACATACGAACTTCAATCGTATTGGAGAAGCTACAGCAGGTCTTGGCAGAGTCCAGCCCTGATGTTGTGATTGCGCCAGCCGCCATTGGTCATCATATCGACCATCAGATTGTCCATCACGCCATTTGTTCACTACATAATCATCAATGGCAGCTCGCTTTTTACGAAGACCTGCCCTATGCAGCTGAATTTACACTGGATATTTTGGAAAAACAATTGACAGAGCGAAAATTCAGCATACTAGAAGCCATCAGTATCGATCAAACATTAGCAGATAAATACGCAGCACTATCTAATTATGCCAGCCAAACCGATCAGGAAACGATTGATGCAATTATTGTCCATGCACAACGTCTGGCGCAGACATGTTTCCATACCGGGCAAGCAGTTTACCATGCAGAAAGATTTTGGGAGAAATCATGTCAATATCAGTAGGTTATATTCGTCAATTAATTATCAAAATCGCCTGTGAGACAACGGGAGATGACACAGAAGAACTAATCAAGCGAGGACGGTTAGAGATCCCTGCACGGGATGCCATTGAATTTATGGTACGTCTGGAAGCACTCCTTGACTGCACTCTGGGTTGGTCGAAATACGAACATCTGTCAATGGAAATTAATAACCTCGCGGAAATAATAAACAAGAAGCTTAATGCACAATCATCTGATGAACCAATGCCATTATCACCTTAATTATAGGTAAAAAAATGATAAATACCGAAAAAAATGGTATTGATATACCTTTTAATAACAATATGTTACATGAAAAAAGCAATGTGTCATCCTGTTTACTTCAAGATAATGCGCATTCTATGCATAAAATTGAATTGCGTTTTGAAGATGTTGCTTATCCTTTTTGGATAGGGAGCCACTGTACAGAGGAAATTTCGGAGCATTTAGCTGAGATGTCGGCGTCTTCTCTGCACATCATTACTGACGATATCGTAAACCGGCTTCATGCTGCTCCTTTCGTACAACGGCTAACTCTAAAAACAAAAGTGCCGGTTTGGGTCTGGTCAATTCCAGAAGGAGAAGCAAACAAATCGCTCAATACATTGGATTATCTGGCAAATCAATTGCTTAATGCGGATGTTGATCGCAAAAGTGTTATTGTTGCGATGGGAGGGGGGGTTATCGGCAATATAGCAGGGCTGCTGGCCGCGCTACTATTTCGTGGTATTCGTTTCGTGCATATCCCCACTAGCCTGATTGCAATGAGTGATTCTGTTATTTCTCTTAAACAAGCGGTGAACATGCCACAAGGCAAAAATCTGATGGGCTGTTTTCATACGCCAGAAGCGGTTTTTGCTGATACTGCTTTCTTGCTGACGTTGCCGTCCCAACACTTGCGATCTGGATTATGTGAAATCATTAAAAATGTGCTGATATTAGAAACCGAAAATATCCCATTTTTAACCAGGACACTGAATACAGAAGCGCATTACGACGAACAAACACTTGCATGCATCGTTCAGGCGGGGGCTCTCACCAAACAAAAAGTCATGGTTAACGATAAGCGGGAGAGACATCATGCCCTTGTATTCGAATATGGTCACACTGTAGGGCACGCTATCGAATTAAGCTGTAATGGAAGACTGACTCATGGTGAATCCGTGGCGCTTGGCATGATAGTCGCAGCTGAAATTTCTCACACCCTTGGTTTATTGACATCACAAGCACGTGATATGCACTACCGCCTGATTCACCTTAACGGCGTCGATATTAAGGCACCTGTAGGAGCAACCCCGGAAGCCATTATGCAGATACTGCAATCTGATAATAAACGTGGTTATCTGCGTGCTAAGCCCAATGAAATTCCGATGATTCTGTTAAATGAATTGGGAACCCCCCTTTGGAGTGGTGAAGGGCATCCCTTAACGCTTGTGCCTGTTGATTTAGTCGAATCAATGTTGCGCCAGCATATTTTTCAAACAACCTAAAATTTAATCAGAATCTGATTACAACCTGTCATGACAATTGTTCAACGTAGCGCAGCAAAGAAATAAAACCTACTGGTACTAATATGAGAGTTCTCAGTTTCTAGAGGTGCTTATAAATGTCGAACTATACGCAGTAATCAGGTTCTTAGGGGGTATTATGTCAGACTTAATCAATATCATTCATACTATTCAACCACCTTCATCTTGGCCCCCCGTGACTCGCCGGGTGCGTCGTTATCGTAATATCGGGATAAAAACATCCTGTAATCTACGTTGCAGCTATTGTGAGATAAAGCGGGCTAGAGTGAACACTGAAGCTGTTATTAGTTCATTAACACGCATTTTGGAGCGCTTTAATCCGCATGATGTTTTCCTTCGGGTTGAAGCCGATGGGGAAATTACACTTTATCCAAAAATACTCGATTTTTTGGCTGAATGTGTTCAGAAAAAAGATTATTCCATCGAAGTACTCACCAATGGCACACGTCTTCCCGCCTGTCTTCGTCCTGGTTTGCTCTGGGTCATTTCTATTGATGGGCATACTGAACAAATGAATAAGGCACGGGGTTTAAAACAAAAACAGATAGATATCATTTTAGACCATGCTGTGAGCCTTTCTGCCGAACTGCAATGTGTCTACCACGGCCAATCCATCGAAGAAATTAATGATTTTATCGATACCTTACAGGCTCGTGGTTTCACTGGTCGACTGCATTTTTTACCCCTGCTAGCAACTAAAGGGCGACCACTGACAGTGCATCTGAATTATGAACAGCTTCATAAATCCCCTTTTTTGGAATGTAAGGCTTTCTTCGACCGTTGGGATTATATCTACCAACATGGGCGACG
Source organism: Photorhabdus kleinii (assembly GCF_025384885.1). Taxonomy (NCBI): domain Bacteria; kingdom Pseudomonadati; phylum Pseudomonadota; class Gammaproteobacteria; order Enterobacterales; family Morganellaceae; genus Photorhabdus; species Photorhabdus kleinii. The sequence continues at coordinate 37,089 of NZ_JAJAFY010000004.1, read as the reverse complement.
TGGTGATTTCGTCTGTGACCAGATTAAGAATGGTTTCAACTATTACATTGATGGCGAAAATATCTCAATGGTGAAGTGTGATTGTTACTCTCCCGTTCCCAAGTATCTGGAAATTGAAGGATTGCAAGAAGAGCAGGAATACGACCACTTTCCTTGTGGTACTTGTCTTTCTCACCAGGAGTTCAACAACCAGCGTGATCGTATGACACTTAATAAATAGGAAAAGAGGACAAGATATGCGTGTATTGCGATTAACGCCTTTTTTTCATCACCCTGATGTAAAGAGTTGGCCTGCTGAATATGACTCTGTCGGTGGAATGCAGATCCAGATTTGGCGGCAGGCTATGTGGCTGGCGGAGCGAGGAGTACAACAGCATGTGATGACTATCGGTTTTCCTGGTCTGCCACACCAGCGTAATTTACACACTAATCTCTGTGTAGAAAGAACTTATCTCCGGTTACCTGAATTACGTTCGGAGTTGACTGGATTAAAAGGATTAACCCAGTCCTGGGCACTGGCAACGTTGTTAGCTATCCGCCCAAAAATGCGACAGGAACCTTTTGATCTGATTCATCTCCATCTTGATGGGCAAATCCCTGCGCTGTTAGTCGCTTATCTGGTTCCTAAGTTGCTGTCTTGTCCATTGATACTCACTATCCACTGTTCACGACTGTCAGTTTATCAGCCGATGTCAATTTGGGATCGTATGACACATAAACTGGCTCGCTATCTGGAGCGTAAGGCGGTAAATATTGCCGCAACAACCATCGCACTGACCGAACGTACCGCCTCTGTTATTCGTCCATATGCTCGTCGTGTGGAAATCGTTCCTGATGTTGTCGATCCCAAACAATTCCGGCATCCCGGTGAATCAGCAATTCAGGCTTTTCGACAGAAATATGGATTAAAAACAAAAAACATTGGCTTTATTGGGCGTATAGCAAAAGAAAAAGGCTGGACACATTTTGTTGCTGTGGCTGATCGTCTGCGTCATCTTGACCTGCATTTTTTAGTCGTGGGAGATGGCCCGCAACGGCATAGGCTCGAAGAGACTATTGCTCAATATCAGCTAGAGTCCCAATTTACTATCACGGGATTTATCCCCAATGATCAGGTGGCAACCGCGATTGCGGCCTGTCATGTCATTGTCATGCCGTCAGAACATGAAGAGTTTGGTGGTGTATCCATTGAAGCTACTGCGGTAGGAGTGCCGGTGGCTGCCTATGCCGTTGGCGGTATTAACGAAATACTGGGGAAAATTTCGCCTGAACTGCTCGCTCCTGCTGGAGACATGAACCAATTGGTTAACTGCATTAACCGTGCTCTGACCCAGCCTCAACAGTCTCCCATCGTAGAAGAGAGTGATAACAACAAAAATCCGATAGAAATCTTTGCACCAGACGCTGTATTGCCTCGATTAAAGAGTATCTATCACGAGCTAGTCGAGCAATCTGTTACCAAATAACAGTATCCAACCAGATAACACTATAAGGATAACGTATATGTTTTCTATGGTAGAGATTGAAATCAATTCACGATGCAATCGACGTTGTGTGTATTGTCCTAATGTAATAGCGCCACGCGATGCCCCTAACAGAATGAAGCCTGAGCAATTTGAGCGTATTATTGACAGATTGGAAGAAGCAAATTTTACCGGGAGACTTTCTTATCATTTTTATAATGAACCGCTGCTGCATCCTAAGTTACCGCAATTTGTCGCCCGGGTCACTGAACGGCTGCCGGAAGTCAGACAAATACTGTATAGCAATGGCGATTATCTGACGGATGAAAAATATCAACTGTTACATAAAAATGGCATTAAACAGTTTATTATCACTCAGCACGACAGCAAACCTGGAGCGCCCAAGCCTGATCTTATCTGGCTTATTCCTGATCAGTTACAGTTGACCAATCGTGCAGGCAATGTGATCGCCGGCCCAGAAATCGTCTCGAATCTTCCCTGTTTTGCGCCATCAGACATGTTGATTATCACGATCACAGGGAATGTAGTGCTTTGCTATGAGGATAACAAAGAAGAAGTGGTTCTTGGCAACGTCTTTGACACGCCTATCATGGGAATCTGGAATTCACCTCAGTTTCGTCGGGCCCGTGAAGCACTCTCATGTGGAAATCGAAATGCAACGGACATTTGCCGTCGTTGCAATAATCGTTCACATCAAAAAAGTGAGGCGTTCGATTATGTCCTTTAAAAAAACGTCACAATATGTGGTATTGATAGAACGGTATCCAGACAATTTTGATCGTCGGGGGTGGGGGGGAATAGAAACGGCCTATTGGAATCTTGCGCATATCCTGCCCAGCTATGACGTTGAGGTCATCTGGTATTCTGCGCAGGAATACCCAACCTTTGATAATTTAGCAGAGCGAGTCTCATCCCAAAATATCACGGCTATCATTCCTTTAATGGAAAGCGAGTTATTTCGCGCAGGCCAACAAGCGCCAGAATCGCTGAGACAGAGTACTATCCGGGTCTGGCATGATGTCTCGTTGCTCACCGACTCCCATACTAATTTGTCTGCCTGCCATGCTCATCAGCCCGGAGCAAATGCCGCTGATTGCGTCGCCATTGCTGCTGCGCCAGACGCCTATGCTGCCGATGTCTTTTTTTATGAGGCGCCATGGACATATTGTTTTCCCAAACGACATTACATTCCCTGGGCGGCGGATCATATCCCCGCCCGTGATTACTATTCTCCCAACGGTCCGGTGGTCTTATTAGCGGGTAAAGTAACGCTTGAGAAGCTCTCTCCGGTTGTCGAGGCTTGTCTGGAGAAGGGATTGCATCTGCATATCCTGTTTAATAACTGGTCGAAACGGAGCAAAGAAGCCAGGCACTATTTTAATGGCTTAAATTTGGGTGAACGACATAAGGTTTTCGATTATTACGATCTGGAACACGATCACGAGCTGATTTTTGGCGGAGCCAGTGCTGCACTAGTATTAAGTGATTATCATGAGACATTTAACTTTCTGTCCGCTGAAGCCGTACAACTGGGTATACCGGTTGTGGCTTATGCCCATTCGGGTGCTACACGCCGTTTTGCCGCTCATCTTGTTGAAGATAACAACGCCTTACTTGATTGGTTGAAAGAAGAGGGTATTGCGGGGCTGACCCCAGTTCCCCGATCTCATTGGTCATGGAATGACGTGGGAGCCGCTTATAGCCAATTGTTACACCACATGGCAGTGCGCCACCGATGAAAACAACCTCCTTAGACCTTTTTAGTGATGAAAAGAAGTGGTGATAATGGACCCTGGAGAAAATCATAAGATGTTAATTCAAGAAAAATTACAGTTAGGTGCACGTCATTTTCATGGATTAAAACAGGCGCCTGCTGAGTTAGTTGCCGACGCTTGTGTGATAGGTAGCGGTGCTAGTGGTGCGGTAGTTGCGAATGCCCTGCAAGCATGTGGTTGGTCGGTCATTATGGTTGAAGAAGGAGACCTACTTGCGCCTAAAGTAACACAAGAAGAGGTGGATAGTTCGTCTCCCATGGCAGAAATTAAAGGGGAAAATGGCTGGGAAGAGCGGGGATGGTCTTGGAGTACGCGAAATGTAGGCGGGGGGACCCTCTTTTATGGCGGTGCATCTTTCCGTTATCAGGATTGCGATTTTGATGCTCGCTCCTGGTTATCAGGTATTGGGCTTGATATTGCTTGGCCAATTCATCTGACTGATTTAGAAAAATACTATGCTATTGTTGAGAAACAATTGCGTGTCAGTGGTGGGCCACACACAGCACCCGCAAAAGAGGGAGGCAATGCCCTCCCAAGGTCGCTGCCTGCGGATATCATGGCAGCGGCGGCAAAACAGCTCGGTTATTATCCGTTCACAACGCCGATGGCGATTGATCCTAAACTCTGCACACAGGAAAAACGCTGTATTGATTTTCAATGCCCCAGCGGTGCTAAAAGTGATGTCCTGAATATCTATATCAAGCATTTGGTCAACCACTGCAATTTTACCCTCCTTTCAGGTATCCGTGGCGTGGCGCTGGAACAAGAACGCTCAGGGCAAATCAGTACGCTGCGCTGTCTGGATCTGGAAGATGGCAGTATTCGCCATGTGAAAGCACGGTATTTTTTCGTTGCCTGTAACGCAATACAGAGTGCGGCGCTTTTATTGCGATCAGTCACCCCTTTTGCACCCAATGGTATTGGTAATCGGCATGATCTCGTCGGTCGTGGGCTATGTATGAAACTCAGCCAGCGTATACGTGGTGTAGTGCCAGTAACTGATGCCATGCGTAATCATGCCGTTGGGCTTCGTGGCCCTTTCTCTACGTTGGCGATTTTGGACCACTATCTTGATGCTCGTTGCCCTAGTGGAATGGGAGGATTAATTTACGAAGCTCGTACTATCCCTGTCCCCGATGAGTTCCCTGAACTACTACCCTTAGAATTAGAAACTATCATTGCAGATACCCCTGCCTATGAAAACCGGGTGAAACTCTCTTCCCGTCGTGATGTCTGGGGGATACCTAAAATCATGATCGACTATCAGACAGCTCCCCATGATTTGGCACGCCTGTCCTATATGGCTGAACGCGCTGTCGATATTCTTCACGCCGCAGGTGCCACACAAATTCATTCTAAGCGTACACGTTCTGAAGAAGGGAGTACTCACCTGCATGGCACATGCCGCAGTGGTACAGATCCGGTACGTTCTGTTTTAGATCCTAACTGCCGGGTTCACGAACTCGAAAACCTTTATATTGTAGATGGTAGCTTTATGCCTTTCCCCGGTGGGCTCAATCCCACACTCACCATTCAGGCAAATGCATTACGTGTAGCACAACATGTTGTTGGAGTTGACTGAGCATGATCCGAGCAGAAGAAGTTTCCAGAATTTATCAGGTGCATCAACGTAACGAAAGTTTCCGTTCCGCGCTCAATTCACTCTGGAAAAGGAAGTATGAAACCGTCGTCGCACTAAAAAATGTCAGCTTCCAGATAGAAAATGGTGAAAGGGTAGGGATACTCGGCCCCAATGGTGCCGGCAAAACCACATTGGTCAAATTACTTAGTGGGTTATTGCATCCCAGTAGTGGCCGAATCACCGTCGAAAGATATACGCCCTATCTGCGCGAAAAAACTTTTTTACACAGTGTTGGTCTTGTAATGGGTAATAAGGGGCAATTGATCTGGGATTTGCCCCCAATTGATACGTTTGAAATGATCCGGGTCCTGTTCGAGATTCCCTTGGCCGTACATAAACAGACTCTGAAGGAGTTGGGCGACTTACTGCAACTGAACACCATCATGACCAAACCCACCCGCCAGCTCTCATTAGGGGAACGTATGCGGTGTGAAGTGGCTGCCTCGCTGATCCATCAACCCAAGGTTCTCTTTCTTGATGAGCCGACGATTGGGCTTGATGTTGCCATGCAAGCTGCTCTGCGTGATTTTGTTGCTGAATATAATCGCCGCCACAATGCTACTATTCTGCTGACATCACACTATATGGAAGATGTGCGGGTATTGTGTCAACGCATTATCATTGTTGACCGTGGAACGATTTTCTATGACGGCGATCTGCGAACCTTCACGGCGAAACAAAACCCTGAAAAAATCGTCTCGTTCTCGATGAATCGCCAGATCAATATTCCCGATTTTTCACGCTTTGGCGCGCTCATTTCACAAACCGAAGAACGTTCCCAAATTCGAGTTCACCGCGATCATGTCCCTAGACTCGTACATTTTCTGGTTGAACAACAATTGGTAGTTGACCTCACCATAGAAGATCTTCCATTGGAGGAAATACTGCGCCAGATTTTTGGTCATCCCAACCAGAATAAAACCGAACAAAAACAAATTCCTGAATAGAGGCGAACCGACATGTTTTTCGCTCTTATAAAAGTCCGATTATTTGAAACATTCTCATTCCGAGCCGAATTTCTGCTTTGGCTCGTCACACTCAGTATGCCGTTAATCATGCTGGTTTTTTGGCGTTCGGTAACTCAAGATGGCTCTTTTCAAGGTTATACCGCAGAGGATTTTAATCTTTACTATGTTGCCGTTCTCGTGACCACCATATTAACCAGCTGTAACAACGTCTGGGAAATTAACGAAAATATCCGCCTTGGTGAACTTTCTTTTTGGTTAATGCGCCCCATTCATCCTTTTATCAACTACTTGGCAATTACTATTGCCGAACTGGGATTAAGCCTAATTGTTGCCTTACCTATTTTTATATTGGCACTGATCATGAGCTTACAGAGCCAGCCGCTAAATTTACCGCAACTAGGTTTGCTGGCGCTGGCGTTATCAGGTGCCTTCCTTATTAATCAAAGCATCCACTTGCTGATCGGGAGTCTGACCTTCTGGATCGAGCGCTCATTAGTTGTACATAAAATATATGTTGCCGCCAGTAGTGTACTATCAGGATATATGTTTCCGTTGGCCTTATTACCAGATTGGGCAGGTCAGATAGCAAACTGGCTGCCATTCCGGTTTGTGATTTCACTGCCAGTAGAAATATTAATCGGAAAGCATTCCCTGCTTGTCGCTGCTCAATGGGTGGCCTGTCAGTTCGCACTGGTGGCTTTGTTGTTTGCTGCCGCATTTTTTGTCTGGCGGCGAGGTGTCCGCTGTTACTTGGCGTTTGGATAATGATGCACTCTCTTGTAGTCATTCGTATGGCGTTTATCTTGAGTATAAAACGCTCGATACAATACCGTTGGGACTTCATGGTAGATGGTTTACTTTCACTCATCATGGCGATACTACAACTGTTACCGCTTTTCATTTTGTTTAATGAACGTGGTGCCGTCGCCGGCTGGTCATTCGAGCAAATGCTGGTATTAATGGGCTGGTATATGATGCTATATGCTATTGTTGAAGGTCTGATTGCTCCCAGTCTTGCCGCCGCTGTTTCAGGTATTCGAACAGGTTTATTTGATTATATTTTAATGCGGCCCGTCGATTCACTTTTTCTCTGTTCACTCGTCGATATCAGGTTATGGAAAAGTATTGATTTTTTCTTCGGACTTGGCTTGGCTATTTACGCTTTTATACAGCTTGATATTCAACCTTCGTTCATGGATATCATGATGACAGTCATCTTATCGCTTGGTGGGCTTGCCACGGCTTACGCGTTGTTCGTTCTCGCTATTGCGACCTCTTTTGCATTAGTCAGGGTACAAAATTTGACCAACGTTCTCTCTTCGTTATTGGGTTTTGCTCGCTGGCCTATTCATCTATTTGGTATGCCTTGGCGGTTAATCTTTAGTTTTCTGATCCCCATTGGTGTCATGACCAGTTCCCCGGTTATGGCGTTGTTAGGGATGTTGACTTTGCCTTTAGCAATGGGATCGCTGGGAATAGCCATCTTTTTCTTTATCGTGGCACGATTAGTTTGGAAGCGTGCATTGCGTGGATATCGTTCGGCTTCTAGCTGAATAAATAAGATCACTCGCGCAACATTATGCTGTGCGAGTTTGATCATATAACAAGCTGTTCCATCTATATTATTTCAAACCCATCGCATCCCGTATGGTAAAAAATAGATCGGTCTGGTCGGTTAATCCAACAATATTTGCGGCGTGTGGGCCATAAGCTGCTACACGTAATTGTGTACCAGTATGTTTCTGAGAAGTTGTTTCTGAATTACCATAACTGACTGTGATAACGGCCCCGTCTTTGGTAATCAGTGAGCGGGTCAAACCGGGGGCTTTAACATCAGGTTCAATAATCTGGCTGGAATGTCCATGATCCGCAGTAACAATTACTAGTGTATCTCCATGTTGTTTAGCGAATCTCAAACCGGCTTGTACTGCTTCATCCAAAGCAACCACTTCACCGATTTGTGCGCAAGGATTGGCGGAGTGCTCATAATCATCAGTCAACGCACTTTCCACTTGCAGGAAGAAGCCATTTTTATTGACTTTCAGTAGATCAATGGCTTTTTCGGTCATCTGTACTAATGTCGGCTGCTGTGAACTCCGTTTGGTGTTCAATTTGCATTTCACCGGGGCTTCGTTAAGATTTCCATGATAAATCGCTTTCGGTCCCTCCCACATTCCGTGTAAAACTTCTTCATTAAATAATCCTAATAGCGGTTTTTTTTGATTCGCTTTTTTCACCGCATTCAATGATGTTATATCTGTTACCCATTGATACCCTTGCTCCAACGCCTGCTGCTTCAGCGTTTTTCCTGTATTGACACCTGCCACTGATTGCTGGGAAAAGATATCGATTCCTCCCCCTAACGTGACATCTGCACGTGCCGCCAGAAGTTGTTCCGTGATAGAACCTTTTCCCCCCTTTTCGAGGGCATCAGTGGGACACATTTCCGACGTTTCTGTTGGGCCATAGCATTCACGTTGCGTGACATGCGCATACAGTGCTGCCGATGTTGCATCCTGAACTTCAGCCGTAGTGACATTACCGGTTGCTTTTTTGTTCTTTTTTGCTAGCTCCAATAAGGTTTGATGAGGTTGGTTAAAAACATCAATGGATAATGCCCCGTTGTAAGTTTTTACTCCAGTAGCCCAGGCAGTGGCTGAAGATGCTGAATCCGAAACATAATTGGGTTTCTTGGTGTCTTTATTTAATGAGTAATGTGTATATTGTCCAACTAATGGCATTGCATCAATTCCCTTGAAAAATCCTCCTGCACCTTCTGCGTAGTTACGAGCTAATGTAATTGCAGAATCTCCCATTCCATCACCAATAAACAAGATGACGTTCTTGACTTTCTTATTATCTAATGAATCTCTAAGCGCTGTAGTTTGTTCTTGTGTAAATCTGCGTGCCCCACCAAATTTTGTTATGTCACCTCTTGATATACGATATTCAGACGGGAATTGTTCTTTACTATTGATAGCCAATGTAGGTAAGCATGTTCCTAGTGTTAATAATGTCACAAGAAACATAATGAATTTCTTAAATCTTTTATTAGTCATCGTGTTTTTCCTATAAAAATTTAATTTTATTTGAGGGTTTGATAGTGAAGAATTTATCACACTTTACTTAGATAAATGAAAATAAAGCTGAAAAAGCTAAATAACTGCTTTTAATTTTACTATATCATGACCTTGGTTTTGCTACATTTGTAGATATTCCGTATCATCGAGAACTACAGCTATATGGTTTAGAATTTGCGAGTCATTGAATTATCGGGAAAAAATTAGAAACAAATATCCGCTTTGCGGCTCCTTATGCTCTCAGGGAAAGAGAGGTAAATGAGGATATTAGTGGGCTAATCAGACAATACTTTCCAAAGGAACAGGCTTCAATAAAGTTTCTAATCGAGAGATAAATTTTGTCGTAAACCGATTAAATAATTTCCTACTGAAAGATTCGGAATGGAAAAGATCCCAATGAATTATTTAAAGGAATACGAATTTGTTTACTCGCAGCATAATTATGTTGTGCTTGCTATGCGAAACAGTTTAACTTGTTTATATGTAATTAATGTTTTTAAAGTTTGGCTAATAAATGGCGTGGGTTATCATTAAATGACGCTTTTGAAATGTAATATATAATTAATTACCTTCAAAAGTGTTTTTTACTTGAAAATTTCATGGATACAAAGTTGATTTATTTGTCCTTTTCATGTTGTTTATTTATATAACTTTGCATTATTTTTGATGACTGATTCAGATGTTCTAATACGGTGGAAATAGTTTCCCATAACTTTGGATCAGCTGCATCATAATCACGGATGCTAAAACATCCTTTTATATTTTGGGCGGCATAGATAAGATTATTAATATTTTCTAATAACATTAGCGGTGCGACATTAAGATAATTTCCTTGCAACTCATTGAGTATTTTGTGAAATAATTCAAAATCATTCCTATCAACAGCATTTGTAATCTTATCTATGTACTGCAATTTTTCTCTCATTTCCATTATATTTTACCTCTTTATTTACTATCACATTAAAAATGACTATGATTAGTCATCTTTATCCAAATATTCTTGTGCTAATTTTGATACATGATTTAAAAAGTCTAACGCAGTGGTTTCCCATAATTCAGGAACAAATTCGTGGTAATTAAAATTATGAAAGTCTTTTTCTACATGATCAGAATTACGGATGAAAATATTAATTTTTCTTATTAAACTTATTATGGTTATTGGATATTGATGGTTTAGATAGTCAGTTATTATTTCATCTATTGTTTCGCCAAATAACTGACAATCTTGATGAAAATAAGTAATCATTAAATCATCTATATATTTTCTTTCTATTTCTCTTTCCATTGAATTAAACCTCTTTGTTTATTTTTTCATTTAAGAATACTTTAACTATTCATCTTGCTCAGTATGCTCGTTTAAAAAATCCTGTGCTTTTTTGGATACGTGCTCTAAAAATTCAAGTGCTCTCATATTCCATACTTCTGGGAGAACGTCAACATCATGATAATGATAATCAAATGTGTTCTCTACATCTTCAGAAGAGTCAATAAGATCGTTGATTTCTTCTATTAACCCTTTTCTCATTCCCTGAGATGCATCATTAAGAAAATCATTGATAACATCATCAAGCTCGGGACCTGATATTATATCGAAGTCCTGATTAAAGTAAGCATGCATTAAAATGTCTAAAAATGGATATTGTCCTGTCATAAGCTAAACCTCCTTTTTTAGATAATCCCGTACTCTTTTGGATACATGATTTAGAAAATCTAATGCAGTAGTTTCCCATAACTCTGGATAGAATTCATGACCCAAATTATCAAAATCTTTTTCTACATCTTTTGAGTTACTAATAAAGTAATCAATGTCTTCTATTAATCCTTTCATAAATATGGGAGGTTCGCTATTTAAATATTCAGTTATTACCTCATCTATTGTTGTTTCGCCAAATATTTCACAATCTTGGTTAAAATAAGCCCCGATAAAATTATCTAAGTGTTGTATTTCTTTTTTTCTCTTCATTGCATTGATCCTCTTTATATATGATTAATATTTAGGAAAGGCGGTTAATATATAGTACGGCTTACCATTGAATTCAGAGTAATATAAAACAACTCTCACTTTATATAATTGGTCTACTCCTTCAACACCTTTGGTAATGCCGATGCCAACCGGTACTTTTGAAACATCATCTATAGTTAACCTGCTACCTCCAAAAGCATATTTCGTCCAGTTAGTTATTTTTGCCTGATTATTTTTGATGGTATTTGAAATCACTTTCTCTGCTATTTTTGTATCATAAAAACAACTTGATTCTTTCATTGTTTTAGATATTAAAAACCTCGCCCTTAACTCCTGCTCCGATAGCCCAACATGTTTAAGCAAAGTATGTCCACCCGGTTTTAACCCTGTAGGCGATTCATGTTCAATTAACTTAATTCGGCCTACCCGTACAGAGGCAACTCTGACAGCGCCCGCTATTGAAGCAAATGACAATGGTACAGCGATATCGACAGTAAGCCCTATTTCAGAAGCGGTGTAATCATCAGCTCCAAATTCTTTTGCTAAGTTTACCGCCTCTTGATAAGTTTCCGTCGTGGTTTCTCTGCCGGTAATTATTTGACTGGCAGAAGCATTCATTACGTCAAGACTGTGCGCGCCGATAATAACGCAGGCAGCTTTAGTTAGCGTTGAAGGATCGGGCGCCAGACAAAGAGCGCCAGCGCCAATCAGTTCAACGACTCCCGCTGCTAAACTTGCCCCACCTAATATTCTGTTACTCCAGGTCTCTTCCTCGGTAATGGTATTATCCGATAGGATCGCCGCAAGTTGCACAGGCGATAAAACAATGCGTAACCCATTCTCAGATTCTGAATCAACAGGGGTATCAGTTAAATAAGCGGCATTATTCATCGTTAATAAACCCTGTCATCCCAGAAGCTATAAGAACCAGTTGAGCAGGCCAGATTGTTCCACGTGATATTTTTATAAGTGAAACAGATAATTTCTTGTGGTACGCCGGCATTATTATCTCTGGAATGCGGAAAATGGCATTTTATGCTGGAGATAAAGGCGTGGCCTAGCCTGATGGAATAGTTTTTTTCTAATCCTCCGGTGAGTGATGTTCGATAATTCTCAAACAGACATTCCAGCTCTTCATTTTCATCGAAGCTTCGCGTCAGTAAAGGCGAAGATTTATCGACAGGTTTTATTACCATAACCGGATGATGGGATACGTGTTGTTCCCTCGTCATTAAATGTTGAAGAGAGTAAATAAAAATCTCATTCTCATGGCCGTGCTGGTAATTATTTCCTATAGAGTTTAAGGAACCGCAGCCAGCGGAGATCAGCCCCTGTTTTTTGCCTTTCAATGTTAGATAAATGATATTTGCCATACTGGTTGCTCCCCTTAATGTGCTTTTTTTATCCTGCTGTAGGGCGTGTGTAAAAAGCAATCAAAAATTTATAAATTTAAGATAATTTACATTTGTAAGAGGAATAAATTAATAAAACCGAAACACTTAGAAATGTGGTATCAAAGTATTAAGAGGGACTTAAAGATCTGGACTATCAAGATGGCATGTTTGTGATGATCGCATAGCGTGAGTTGATATAGTGTGAGTTGACATTCAGGTAGCACTCAGTAGTCACTACCTGAATATTTGAAATCATTCTAAACGCACACGACTAATCTGATAAAAAACCGCCACACCCAGTATCCTAGCAAAGCAAATGTAATGACATTAAGAGAAAGGGATTTGAATCTTTTCTTCACGGTTGCATAAATTAAGGGTGACATAATCAGTAAACATGTTGGAGCAAATACATCACGATTATCATCTATCAGCTCTCTGTAAACAGTACAGAGATTATCTATATCCTGACCACCGATATAATACGCTTCTTCTAAGTATGACATCATATATATAAATAATATACAAAAGATAGCATAAGTGATATTTAAAACTATGGCTGATTTGCTCATTCTGAAATTCTCACGATTAAATGCGTTGTCTTGGTTTTAATCCTGCAAATAATAAAACAGGTGTTTTTTCTTGGTGAGCAGATTTTGTTATTAATTTCTTGTTGTATCGTACATGAGGTATCCCATGTGCCCATAAATAATGTTGACCATTTACGTCATGTAGATTGTTGGATAACCATTTATAACGTATGAAATCGGTGGCACCAAAACCTGGGGACCTGAATTTATCTGCCGTATAGTGAAGGCTTTGCATATGTTGTGTTTCCTTTTCTTAAATAAATTTATATCGGCACTCCGGTTGCCATCATTTATCCTTCAAAAAGTTCCAGTGAGTTACAGAGTCTCAGTATATTCAGAATTTTAATTCTTGGAAGAGATTTCGTAATAAAAATGAGTCAGTTTAGCACGAATTAATAGCAGGAGGTTGGCTTCACAAGCCGAATGAAAATGCCGGTCTTGGTATAATTAGCATGGATATTTATTTTTAGTGAATATTTTTTTCTCGCCAATGACTAGGTGAGCAGCCAACTAATCGATTAAAGAAACGGGCAAAATAAGCTGGATCTTTAAATCCAAGCTGATAAGCCACTTCAAATACTGGGCAATCACTGAATAATAATAGCCGTTTGGCTTCACGTAGTTGACGGTCAAAGATGAGTCGTTTTGGTGGACGGTTAGTGAATCGACGGCACATATCTTTTAACCGAGATTCTGTAATATCTAACTTATGGGCATATTCCGGTACGGAAAGATGATGATGATAATGATTATCTATTAATTGGTTAAAGCGCTGAAATAATTTAATTTCTCCTCGCACGCCATTAATCGGGTGATCATCAAGAGGAATATTGCGTAATAACAGGGTAAATATAGCTTGTGCCAGGAATGTCAACGATTGCTCTCGACCAATAAAGTTATTAGATGATTCGCGGGCGATTAACGCCCAATAGTGATTAAAAGCGGCTAGCTCTTCAGGTTTATCCGCGACGGATAAGCAAATAGCCGGAATATCAAGAATATCTTTATTAGCCGGATAGAGTGATTCCAATAACGGTAATATCAGATCTTGCCGTACGGTAAGGACATATCCGTCACTGTCATCTTGAGTGAAAAAAGCGTGGGGAACGGAGGGAGGTGTCAGGATAAACAGCGGGGCCTGTACAGAATAGTGTTGAGCATCCAACTGTAATTCAATATGTCCGGTGATCAAAAAATGAAGTTGGAAGAAACCATCGTGACGATGAGCTTGCATATTACGACCGAAAAATGCCGCCATCCGGCCAAAGGTCTGATAATGCACATCATCAGTGCCTTGGGTTTCATCATAATCCTTGCTGATATCAATGTTGGCAATGATAGGTTCAGCCATGATGGTTTTTCCTTTTTATTGAAAATTACGGTGCTGCTCTTTGTCTCGCGTGTTTCATTGGGATCAGCCAGATAATGGCTGCGCCAATGACCAGTAACCCAGCAACGAAATAGAGACCGGTATTAAAGCTCCCTGTCTGATCTTTCAGCCAGCCGATTAATAACGGGCTGAGTGCTGAACCTATGTTACCTGTAGCGCTAATAACTGCAATGCCGATCGCTCTTGCGCGTAAACTGATAGCTTGATCCGGAGTTGTCCAGAAGACCGCCATTGCGGTAAATGAACCGGCTGAAGCCATAATAATCCCAGTGAGCTGAATGACACTGTGGTGAGTCAATGAGGTCAATATCCAGCCCGCAGCGGCGAATAGATAGGGTAGCGCCGTATGCATTTTACGTTCTTGTAACCGGTCTGAACGGCGACTCCAGTAAACCATCCCGATGATGGTACAAAACTGAGGAATAGCGGTCAGAATGCCGATCATGATGTTACTGCTGCCCTGATTGAAGCTTTGTACAATCTGTGGCGTCCAGATATTAATCGCGCTCAGGGTATTGGTTAGACAGAAGTAGGCCAGGGTATACATCAGCATGATTGGCGCGAAAATTTCACGCCATATACTGGGTTTTTGCATTGCCTGATGCGTTGATGAGCTTACCGGTTGAACCTGAGTGGGCTGGTCGTTATCCATCATCTCTTGTAAGCATTTTTTGTCTTCATCTGTCAGCCATTTAGCGCGTTTTGGCGAATCATCAAGATAGAACCAAACGACAATTCCCAGTAGTACCGAAGGAAAACCTTCCAGCAAGAATAACCATTGCCAGCCGTGAAGGTTCAGAAGGCCATCCATTTCCAGAATATAACCGGAAGCCAGAGAACCAAACGCCATCGTCACCGGCATGGCCACCATAAACAGCGCATTGGCACGGGCGCGATAGTAAGCCGGGAACCAGTAAGTCAGATACAACAGGATACCCGGCACGAAACCTGCTTCGGCGATACCAACCAGCATACGCAAGATATACAGACTGGTTGGTCCGGTGGCAAACATGGTGGCAGTGGAGGCGATCCCCCAGAGCACCATGATCGTGGCTATCCAGCGTCGCGCCCCGACAATGCTGAGCATGATATTGCTAGGAATACCGAAGATGACATAAGTGACATAGAATAGTGTTGCTGCCAGACCAAACATCGTTGCGCTCAGTCCAAGATCTTTACCCATTGTCAGGCCGGCAAACCCAATATTAATTCGATCCAGAAACGAGAATACAAATAAGACGAACAGGAAAATAATCAGACGACGGAATAGCTTATTAATGACGGATTGCTGTTGTGCCGTTAGCGGTTTATGTTGACCAACCGGAAGCTCCGGCTGTTGCACGGCAGTTGATGAATCGCTCATTATCATTTTCCTTAATTACTGTTTTATGTGTATTACGTTGTTTAGGAAATTAAAAGCTTATTGAGTAAATCGGTTGTTAAATTGTGATTGCTGAGATTAATAAACACCGGGTGAAGGTGCTGCCGGCAGATCTTTATTCGCGATAAATCGTGCTGCCAGTGCTTCCGCTGTCCGAGCCAGTAAAGTTGTATCAATACCAACAGCAACGAATAGAGCGCCGAGTTTCAGGTAATGCTCGGCAACATTGGGTGCTGACATCAGAATGCCCGGCGCTTTACCCGCTGCTTTGATTTGGGCGATTGCCTGCTCAATTGCGGCTTTCACTTCAGGATGTTGCGGATTATTGGTAAAGCCCATGTCGGAACTTAGATCCGCCGGACCGATAAAAACACCATCCACACCGTCTACTTTGAGGATTTCCGGCAGGTTACGGAGTGCTTCACGGGTTTCTACCTGAACCAGAACGCAGATTTCATCGTTGGCACGATGCAGATAATCAGGAATTCTGTTCCAGTGGGAAGCTCTTGCCAGAGCGCTACCCACACCACGGATACCCGCCGGTGGATAACGGGTTGCGCGAACCGCTTCGTAAGCCTGCTCGGCGTTTTGTATCATGGGGATTAATAACGTTTGGGCGCCGATATCCAGTAGTTGTTTTATGATGACCAGATCATTCCAGGGCGGGCGCACAATGGGATGACTTGGATAAGGGGCGATGGCTTGCAATTGGCTTAAAATCGTCTGAACATCGTTCGGTGCATGTTCGCCATCAATAAGTAGCCAGTCGAAACCGGCTCCGGCCACTAATTCAGCACTATAGGGGTTACAAAGCCCCAACCATAGACCGATTTGTGGGCGGCCTGTTTTTAACGCCTGTTTAAATTTATTGGTTAACCGATCCATATTTTTCCTCCTTAAACAAAACGGCAACTGATAGCGCCGATGGGGCCATAATCCACATGGAAGGTATCCCCTTTATTGGCTGGAACCGGGCGGGTAAAAGAGCCGCTGAGAATGATTTGCCCCGCTTCAAGCTGAACACCATGTGGGGCCAGTTTGTTTGCTAACCATGCGACACCATTAGCCGGATGATTAAGTACCGCAGCCGCGACACCGGATTCTTCAATCACACCATTGCGATAGAGCAGGGCGCTGATCCAGCGCAGATCAAACTGATCGGGTTTAATTGGGCGGCCGCCCATAATGACGCCGCCGTTGGCGGCATTGTCAGAAATCGTATCGAACACTTTACGTGGACGCTTGGTTTCCGGATCGATGTTATGGCAACGGGCGTCGATCAATTCCAACGCTGGAATGATGTAATCGGTCGCATTGTAAACATCAAACAGGGTGCAGTTTGGGCCACGCAAAGGTTTTGCCAGGATAAATGCCAGTTCGACCTCAATACGGGGCACAATAAAGCGATCACATGGAATATCACTGCCATCAGGGAAAAACATATCGTCCAGCAGAGCGCCATAATCTGGCTCACTGATTTGTGAACTGGCTTGCATGGCCTTTGAGGTCAGGCCAATTTTATGGCCTTTGAGTACGCGACCTTCGGCAATTTTCAACTCCACCCAGTGACGCTGAATAGCATAAGCATCGTCGATGGTGATTTCAGGGTAATCCAATGAGATCTGGCGTATTTGTTCACGGCTTTTTTCTGCCTGATGCAGACGATGTGCAACCTGTGATACGACTTCTTTCTGTAACATGCGGTTAAACTCCTGTGTCCTCTATGCCACCAAAGCAGAGGTATTTCACTTCCAGATAATCTTCGATACCGTAACGAGAACCTTCACGTCCCAGGCCCGATTGTTTAATGCCGCCAAATGGGGCGGCTTCATTAGAGATCAAACCTTCATTGATCCCGACCATGCCGCTCTCCAGTGCTTCTGCCACACGGTAGATCCGGCCGATATCGCGGGAATAAAAATAAGCCGCCAGCCCAAATTCAGTCTCAT
Source organism: Photorhabdus kleinii (assembly GCF_025384885.1). Lineage (NCBI taxonomy): Bacteria > Pseudomonadati > Pseudomonadota > Gammaproteobacteria > Enterobacterales > Morganellaceae > Photorhabdus > Photorhabdus kleinii. Next base: position 19,476 of record NZ_JAJAFY010000004.1, on the reverse strand, counting down.
TTGCCAGATGGATGGCTTCTGCTTCATCACGGAATTTGAACAGGGGAGCAATAGGGCCGAACGTTTCTTCTTGGGAGATAAGCATGGATTTATTGACATCAGCTAATACGGTAGGTTCGAAGAACAGACCGCCAAGAGCGTGTGGTTTACCTCCGGCTAATATGCGTGCGCCACGAGAAACGGCATCGTTGATATGTTCCTCGACTTTATCGACGGCGGCTTGATTGATCAGTGGGCCTTGTTGTGATTTGGCATCGTTGGCCGGGCCAACCTGCAACCGATTAACGGCTTGTGCCAGACGTTCGGCGAAGGTGTCATAAATGGTTTCCTGCACCAAAATTCGATTAGCGCAAACACAGGTTTGACCGCTGTTGCGGAATTTAGCTATCAACGCTCCTTGTACCGCGGCATCAATATCAGCATCATCAAAAACGATAAATGGTGCATTGCCGCCCAATTCCAGTGATAGCTTTTTCACGGTGTCGGCACTTTGTGCCATCAAGAGCTTACCGACACGGGTTGAACCAGTAAAAGAGAGTTTGCGAACAATCGGGCTTTGGGTCATAACCCCGCCGATGGTTTTCGCATCGATGCCAGTCACCACATTGAATACCCCTGCGGGAATGCCGGCTTGTTCCGCTAGCGCGGCCAGAGCCAGAGCGGAAAGTGGGGTTTCCGAGGCGGGTTTTAGGATCACCGTGCAGCCCGCTGCCAGAGCAGGGCCAACCTTGCGGGTGATCATGGCGTTGGGGAAGTTCCACGGTGTAATGGCTGCCACAACGCCAATAGGTTGTTTGATCGTGGCAATCCGGCGACCGGGCAATGGGCTTGGAATGGTTTCACCGTAGGTACGTTTACCTTCTTCCGCGAACCATTCGATGAAACTGGCGCCATAAGCGATCTCGCCCATAGCTTCTGTCTGTGGCTTCCCTTGCTCCCGGCTCAACAATTCAGCCAGTGTCTGTTGATTTGCCAGCATTAACTGAAACCAATGTTGCAGGATCTGGCTGCGTTGTTTGGCTGTCATGGCTCTCCAGGCAGGCAGGGCTTGCTGAGCGGCTGCAATTGCGCGTTCTGTTTCAGCGGCGCCCATATTACTGACGTGGGCAATAACTTCACCGTTTGCCGGGTTAGTCACCTTAAAAGTTGCTTGGTTGTCGGCATCAGTCCACTGTCCGTTGATATAAGCTTGTTGACGCAGTAATTCTGTATTTACATTATTTGTCATGATTTTTTTCTCCTGAAGACACTTGTGTGAGAGGTTTTCGCTGGTAGAAAGTGGCTAGCTGTTGGCATAACCAACACAATCCAGCACAAACTGTCATTACAAGGGCCATCGCAAAAGGGGTTTCATCTTGGAGTAAAGAGACGGCAACACTGGCGAGTGCGGCCATAGCGAATTGCGCGGAAATAGCGAGTGCGCTGGCGCTGCCGGCAAGTTGACCGCGATGTTGAAGTAATAAAGAGAGGCTGTTAGTACCAATGGCATTAACCAGCGAGATAAACAGTACGACCAAAATGACGATTACAGTCAGACTTTGTTGATAAAAGATAACCAGTAAGATGCCAAACAGCAGTTGAGCACTGGTTTGAATGAATAACAGACGAGAAAGATCGTAGACTTTTAGTAAACGAACATTGAGCAGCACCATTGCCATCATGCCTAGCGCATTACAGGCGAACAGTAAGCCGTAGTAATTTGCCGGAACCTGAAAATAATTGATATAAACGAAAGGGGAACCACTGATAAATGCGAACATAGCGGCACAAGTAAAGGCTAATGTGCCGATAGTTGCCATCGCTTCACCGTCAGTCAGTAACTTGCCGTAATTTTTAAAAGCGGTGATAAGTTTTCCATTGTTACTCTGAGCGGGTAGCGTTTCTGGCAAGAAAAATAGTAATAATATCCCACTGATACAACCAAATAGGCTCAATAGCGTAAATATGGCTTGCCAATTGAAATAGGTTAACAATAAACCACCAAGTAATGGGGCGATAAGCGGCGCTATCATGGTCACTAAGGTCATGAGTGATAGCACGCGTGGTAATTCCTGCGGACCATAGATATCACGGGCGATAGCTCGGCCCATGACCACTGCGGCGCCACTGCCAAATGCCTGTAATGAGCGCAGTAAAATCAAGTGTTCAACTTGTGTCACCAAGGTACACAACGCACTGGCAACGACAAATAATGTTATACCGCTGAGCAGCAGTTTTCTGCGCCCTAAATGGTCGCTCAGTGGGCCGTATAACAGCATACCGATACAGAAACCGGCGAAAAATGAGCCTAAGGTATGTTGCATCTGCCCTTGTGTTGCCTGTAATTGCCTTGCCATTTCCGGCAAGGCGGGCAGGTACATATCAATCGACAGAGGCCCGAAGGCCACCAGCGCGCCTAATAAAGGGATTAACCAGCGAGGAGGATGCGGATGAAAGGGCTTCGGCATCACTACTCCTTACGAAACAAGGCGTGGACGTTGTTTTGTTTGTAGTTCAATACCGGGTCTAATTCTTCCATTGTAAAAGAGAGGGCAAGGTAACGTTGTGCCATCAGCGAGGCAAAATGTTGTTTGATCAGAGTGAATAGTATTTCACCAACCTGTTGACGGCTTTCAAGGCTGCGTCCTGCGCCGATTTTCAGTGTCATATGGACGAAGGCGTAATCATGTTGACCATCGGCCATTTGCCAGGTATCCAGCCAGATGGCGCGGCTGCGTATGCCGCCTAATGGGAAAATACTGGTCTCGGCCAGCGCCTGATTCACTTTGGCAAACAACTCAGGCAAATTGGCTTGTTCGCGGATGTTTTCCGTACATTCAGCATAAAAATGTGGCATATAAGTTGCTCCTAATCAGGGGATCGCGGGTTTATCGGTGATGTAATCAGGTAGTGGAAATACGGCGTTGACTTGCCCGGTGCCGGAACTAGCAAACAGTTCAGTCAGAAATTCCACCTTACCGTCATATTTATCCCAACCGAGTAGACCTAATAACATCACCGTGTCGTGCATATTGCCTTCGCCATAACAATAATCTGCATATTCCGGCAGCATCTTGCAGAACTCTTTGAATTTGCCCTCTTTCCAGAGCTGAACTACCCGATGATCCATCTGTTCATCAAATTCTCGGGTATAGCTATTCATGCCCTCTTCAGCGCGTTGATCATCAATAAAGCGGTGAGAAAGGGAACCACTGGCGAGTACCGCCACGGTGCCGTCATATTTCTCAATCGCTGTCAGAATTGCCTCTCCAAGACGACGGCTATCTTCAAAAGCATGGACCGTGCAGAATGCGGAGACCGAGATAACTTTAAAATGTCGGTCACTGTTCATGTAACGCATTGGTACCAGCGTGCCGTACTCCAGTTTCAGGCTTGGGATTTCATGCGCCTGAGCGCGTACGCCGACATTGCGTGCCTCTTCTGCGATCATTTGTCCCAATTCAGGGTTACCGTCATATTCATAACTCATATCCCGGATGAAGTGGGGTAATTCATTACTGGTGTAAATGCCGGAGAAATGGTCGGCGCAATTGATGTGATAGGCACTATTCACCAACCAGTGCGTATCAAACACAATAATGGTATCGACACCTATTTCGCGACAACGGCGACTGATCTCTTTGTGACCATCAATCGCTCCCTGACGGCAACCATGATGCTTCCCCGGTAGTTCAGACAGATACATGGATGGCACATGTGTAATTTTGGCTGCTAACGCTAACTTACCCATAAAATCCTCATTTGATATCAGGACGGCGAACCGGAATTCGCCGTGGTTAACGCTGACGGAACGGTTATACCCCCCAACGTGGGATTGGATGATCCCCCATAGAGATACAGACGTTTTTCATCTCAGCAAACACTTCAAAACTGTATTCACCGCCTTCACGGCCGGTGCCGGAGGCTTTCACGCCGCCGAATGGTTGACGCAGGTCACGGACGTTCTGGGTATTGACGAATACCATGCCGGCTTCAATATTACGGGCCAGACGCAATACCTTGCTGACATCCTGCGTCCAGATATAAGAAGCCAGACCGTACTCCACATCATTTGCCAGGCGCAGACCTTCTGCTTCATCCTTGAATGGCAACAGGCAGGCGACAGGGCCGAAGATCTCCTCCTGAGCAACCCGCATACGATTATCAACATCCGCCAGCACCGTTGGGCGCAGGAAGTGGCCCTCTTTCAGGTGTGTCGGCAAATCGATGGGCTTGTCTGGTCCACCAGCCAGCAACGTTGCACCTTCCTCTATTCCCAGACGGATGTAACCGGAGACTTTCTCCCAATGCGGCTTGCTGATAAGTGCACCGATCTGGGTGGTTGGATCTTGTGGATCACCCACCCGCAAACGATTAGCGCGTTCCGCAAAACGCTTAATAAACTCAGGGTAGATACTTTCCTGAATGAAAATGCGTGAACCGGCGGTACAACGTTCACCATTGATAGAGAAAATGGTGAACAGCGCGGCATCCAGTGCCCGCTCAATATCCGCATCTTCGAAGATCAGAACCGGAGATTTACCCCCTAGCTCCATTGAATATTTTTTCAGGCCGGCATTTTTCATAATCTGACGACCGGTTACTGTGCCGCCGGTAAACGAAACTGCCCGTACATCGTGATGTTTCACCAGCGCGTCACCAGCGGTAGCGCCATATCCCTGAACCACATTTAGCACACCGGCAGGGATACCGGCTTCTAGTGCCAATTCCCCTAAACGGTTTGCGGTTAATGGGGAAAGTTCTGACATTTTCAGCACTGCGGTGTTACCTAGCGCCAGACAGGGTGCAACTTTCCAGGTTGCAGTCATAAATGGCACGTTCCACGGAGAAATCAGCGCACAAACGCCAACGGGTTGCACCAGCGTATAATTGAGCATCTTGTCATCAACGGGATAGGTATGGCCGTTCATTTGCTGACAAATTTCAGCAAAGAAGTTGAAGTTGTGAGAAGCGCGAGGGATCAGGACATTTTGTGTTTGATGAATGGGCAGACCGGTATCTTTGGTTTCCATTGCGGCGATTTCAGGCACATTCTCATCGATCAGCTCACCCAAACGACGCATCAGGCGAGCACGTTCTTTCATCGGCAGATCGGCCCATTTGGGGAATGCTGCCTTTGCGGCGGCGACGGCTTGATCAATCTCTTCCTGACCACCGGCAGCGACTTCAGCCAGCACTTCGCCGGTAGCCGGGTTTGTGGTTTCAAAATAGGTTTTACTGCTGACGTTTTTGCCGTTGATCCAATGGTTAATTACGGTCATTACAGACTCTCCTCATACTCTTGCTGGCTGACAATACGGTTGACCAGACGCCCTACACCTTCAACTTCAACAATAATTTCATCTCCCGGAACCACATCGGATAATCCTTTTGGCGTGCCGGTAGCGATCATGTCTCCCGGTTGCAGCGTCATGAAGTCGCTTAGATAAGCGATCAAGAATGGGATATTGAAAATCAGATCAGCCGTTGTGCCGCGTTGACGCAATTCACCATTAACCCAGGTGCTTAATGTCAGATTATGCGGATCGGGTACATCTTCTTTATCAACGAACCACGGACCGATGGGAGTCAATGTATCGCGGCTTTTTACCCGGAGATTAGGGCGATAGTAGTTTTCCAGATAGTCACGGATTGCGTAATCGTTACAGACGGTGTACCCGGCAACGTAATCCATCGCTTGTTCTTTAGCGACTTTGTAGGCGGTTTTGCCGATGACAACAACCAGCTCGGCTTCATAATGCATATATTCCACATTATCAGGGCGAACGGAAACCTGACGATGACCGGTTAGCGTATTGGCGGCCTTGATAAAAACCAGCGGTTCTTTGGGGGGCTTAAATTCCAGCTCAGTGGCGTGATCTGCATAATTCAAACCGAGGGCAAACAGGGTACCGTTTGCGGGTGGCAGCCATTGAACGGATTCGCCGGTGATTTTGCTGCCATCAGGCAGACAGACATTTTCCTGTTCATCGACGGTAACAAGCAAATCGCGGCCTTGATAGTGAACTCTTGCGTGTTTCATGCTTTTTCTCCCACTTGCACAACCTGATTTTCCAGTGATGGGAAACCCGCTGCCCGAATAACAACTTTGTCGCCCGGTTTGATAGCCACGCGTTGGTGTGGCGTTCCAAGCAGGATCACATCCCCCTCTTTGAGGGTGGCGAAATCACTCAATGCTGCAACTAATTCCGTGGCTGAACGCACCAGATCGGCTGTTGACCAGCGCTCGACTTCCTGACCATTGATTTCGGTAATGATATCTAACGCATCAATGGATTCGGGATTGGTCATTTGGCCTATAGGGCAAAAACCATCACGACACTTAGCTTTTATTGCCGGACGATAGAACGCGGTTTCAGGCAGGCTGACTTCATTAGCTAATGCATAACCCGCGATATATTCGGCTGCATTTTCAACGGCAACTTTGCGAGCAGTTTTACCTATCACTAATGCCAATGTCGCTCCGCTTTGGACCTCTTCATTCGCAGGATGGGGAATTGTCTCACCGCAAGTGATAACGGTATTGCGTGGTTTAATGAACCACACCGGTGTTTTAGGTAAGGTGTTATAAGGTGCTTGCTGAAATGAATCATGCCAGAAATCTACCTGGCTCTGGTGGTTGAGGGCGACGGCGAAGACAGTGCCTTTCATTAACGATTCCTCATGAACTTAAACAGGCGGTTTTAAGATGCGTTTATTAATATATTAATAAACCAAGGATCGCGTTGTTGCAACATGTTAATGTGTTTGTTAATTTTAATTGTGATCTCAGTAACAATATCTCCACTAAATTTGTTTTTTATCATTATTAATCAATATATTAATCTTTTTTTGGATAAAAGCATTACTCTAACATTAACTTTTTATTAACTTTATTTTTGCGGTTTATTTTTGTTTACTTATTAATATTTTTATGATTTTTTCTTTGTGGTTGACTGAGGGACGTGCTAGTCTTTTTTATTGTGGTTATAGAATGAGATAGTACTTTCAACAGAGAGTAAATCAGTGATTAACTAAGATAAGAGCCTTCATTACCCATGCATGAATCTCTGACAATTGCATTACTTCAGGCGCGAGAAACCGCAATGGGTTTTTTTCGTCCAATCCTTAAGAGTCATAATCTGACTGAACAGCAGTGGCGTATTATTCGTGTACTGTCTGGTAATCGGTCAATTGATTTTTATGATTTGTCTTGCCAGACCTGTATTCTTCGTCCAAGTCTGACTGGGATATTGACTCGCATGGAGCGTGACGGATTGATCTTTCGTCTTAAACCGATGAATGACCAACGCAAACTTTATGTTTCTTTAACGCCGGATGGCCAGAAACTTTATGAAAAGGCGAAAGAGCAGGTAGAACAAGGATATCAGGCGATTGAAAAAGCCTTTTCGCCGGAAAAATTGGTTCAGCTCTCAGCTTTGTTGGAAGAATTAATTGCTGTGGGCAATAACTCACTGATAAATACGGAAAAGGATATCAAGTAAATAGAATCTTTATTGAAAATGATGGTAATAAATAATAGTGAAATTGCTGAGCAGAATCAGCAATTATTAGTTTTAGCTATTGAATAATTAGCGTTAATATTTCCTGTGGGTAGATAATAAATTGCCCGCGAAATAGTGTACCTGTTGGGTAATGATGGGTGAGAGTTTCCCGCAACACTAATGTTATTTCATTATTTTCTAGGGATAGGGCAGTAATTTCAGCCGCTTCAAAGCCAAAGAACCGTTTTACTTGTGGATAGAGTGCTTTATACAAACTCTCTTTTACCGAAAAGGCAAGGGTAAATGCTTGTTCAAGTGGTAAATGACAATGTTTCAGAAGTTGAATTTCCTTGTCATTCACAATCATTTTTGTGATTTCATCTATATTTTGACGATCGACGATAGCTTCTACATCGACACCAATTAATCGGTTATGAATTTGCGGTGCAGCCAGCACAATTGCACAATGAGATGAATGAGAAACAGAACCGCAAATACCTTCCGGCCAGATTGGAGCGCGATCATTACCAGAGATCAAATTAAATTCAGGTTGCCCTAATTGTGCTAAAAGTTGTCTGGCGCAATAACGTGCTGCCAGATATTCAGCTCGTCGTTTCTTGACGGCTTTAGCTAATGTGTCAGGGAAGGGGAGATTTAATTGATTGAACAATTCATCGTGATAATGTGAAAGTTCAAAGCGAGCTTGCCAGAAATGTACTTGGGGGTGTTTAACAACCGTTCCATACTCGATTTGAGTGATAAATCCACGGCCATCTTTTGGCAGCGGTGCTTGATTGGTGTGTATAACTGTTTGTTCCATGTTTATTATCCAGATAATGAGATATCTTACAGTTTATACTTAATATCATTCATATTGAATGGTAAAATATGCTGTGGCATTAGCTTTTCCACCTGTTATTTTCTCATCGGTTTGGTAATAGCGGGCAGTGAAAGGTAATTTATAGGTGACGTTTGTTGCTGCATAGCCGAAAACTAGCGGATTTTCCAGAGAAACAGGTGTTGTTCCCATATATAAGATTTGTATACCAACTCCTTTAGCTGTATTTTTACTATTAGGGTTATTTAATTGAATTATACTATCTGGGGCATAATTTATTTTTTCTCCTGAAAAAGTAATTTTGGGTTTAACACTTTCTGTACATTTAATTTCGATATTAAAACCCGCATTACCCGCAGTAGAGCCGATACCTTTAAATAAATAACTCTTCACACGACCAAAATCGACCATTGGCCTTGGGGTTGTTGTCGAGCAAGTTTGAATTTTTATCGTATAGTTATTTTTAGTTTTTATTCTTATTAATTCTGTACCTGCAAGTGTCTGTAACATAGCAATCTTTCTTGGCCTGAGTACTTTACCGGATGGCAATATTCCTTCTTGGTAAAGATAAACACTGATTTTCCCTATATCTTTTAATGTCATTCCATCTTTATATTTATAAATGTAATTACTGCCGTTTGTTGTGGGTAATTTCATGTTTTCCTCTTCTCCAGAGGCAATAAGATAGAAATAGAGATTATCTATTCCTGTGGTTATCATACCTGTGCCATGAGGTGTATTTCCAGCTTTAGATGGATATACATCTCCCGTAAAAATAAGCGGTTCTCCTGTTGGATCACAATCATGGGGATTAAGAAGCGGCGTATTTTCATTAATATTCATGAGTTGGGCGAGTTGCAATGGTCTAAACTCGCCAACAAGAATGCTTTTTTTCTCATTTATATTGGGATTAATGTTAATACTATTAAGCTCAATATCTAAGCTAATCTGTTTTGCATTTAATAAGCAGCGTGCGTATGTGTTTATAATACTGAGTAATATTAATGTAAATATTGTGATTATCATTAAGTAGCGTTTCATATATATTCCAGTTGAGATTTATTCTTAATTGCCGATAATTCAATGAAGCCAGAATAATGCTATTATCTTTCTGATATAATTTACTGGTGAAATTAATAGAGCAGATTTATTTCTCGTATAAATCTGCTTTTAATTATTTGTTAACACGACTGCGGAGAGTTTCGCTTTTTATATGTTAGCATAATGTTAATATGCTAATATCAATAGAGGGAGTTGTAAAGCTATTTGTATTCAATTGTGAAGTGTATTGTTGCATTAGCTTTTCCACCGGTTACTTTATCATCTATTTGGTAATAGTGGGCAGTAAGCGGTAAATAATAAAGATCTTTTTGACCTCTCCATTCAGTTATAGTAAGAGGTGTATCCATATAAACAGGATTATTTTCATGTAACAATTGAACACCAATACCTTTGGCGGTTTTTCCCTCGCTGTATTGATGTAGTTTAACAATGCTATTTAGACTTGGGCTCACTACTTCTCCTGTGAACTTAATAGTGGGGATATTTTTATCTTTGCATTGAATGAGAATATAAAAGCTATTACGGCCAGCAGTAGAGCCTTTCCCTTTAAATGAAGAAGTATTCATCCTTCCAAGTTTTATTTCTTTATAGGGTGTGGATGTCATACAGCTTTGACTGCCAATTATATTGTCCTTGTTATATTTGATATTTATTAACTTTTTACCATCACTTGTTGATAAAGAAGATATCAACCCTCTTTTTAGTATGGAGCCTGATTTGATATCACTCGTTTGAATAAGATAGATTGTTATTTTACCGATATCTCTTAACGTTATTTTTCTATGGATGCCATCATGAGAGCTACCCTTCCCATCTCCATCATAAGATACGGAAAAATATAAATTATCTACACTGGTTTTTATCCTACCACTCTCTTTAGAGAATCCTATTCTCCCTGATGTTGTTTCGAAAGATATATTTTCATTATTATCACAGCTAGCAATGGGGGAATCGGCTTTAATTCCTATTTTGTTAGCCAGCTCCATAGGACCGTATTCAGCGATGGTAATAGGTCTTCGGATATTATAGTCTGCATTGATAATTTCATTTATATCAACATTTAAATCAATCGCTTTAAAATCTCTGTGTAATTTACATGAGGCAATTGATTTTGTAACGTTGAGTAGTATTAGTAATAATGTTGCTAATGTAATTAATTTATTTTTCATGCTTTCCCTGGGTAAATACTATTTTAATTACTGACAACGCAATGAAGTCAAAATAATACCATTAATTTTTTGATATAATTTACTATCGAATTGAATATGACAGCTTTGTTTATCGCCTAAATCGGCTGTTAATTTTGTTGTGTCACTTACACCACTGAGGAAAACTTCTCCCTTTTCATTCACCATACCATTGACACCATTTGGGCCAGTAATTACTGTGCCGAATGGGAGTTTCTTACCGTTATGTTGTAAAGTTAAAAATACTCGATGACCGACACGAATAGAATAATCCGCCAATACCAATGCCCCCTTGGTTGGAATGACCTTAGTGGTTGGATTATCAGTATCTACGTCATCACCGAGTGTATTGGTATCAAGAGATAACATATTTTCCCGATACTGCGATATATAAGGCACAATGGTATATCCCCGCCAATCTGTACTTATAGAGCTATTATTCAGTACTTTGGCATTGGTTGCGCCAGGGGCACGAATTAAGGCACTGGCGCCGCTTTCGCAAATATTTTGCGCCAGGGTAACGCCATAGGGATGGGCAATAATTGCGCCTTCTAATCCATAATTAACCCGCTGATTTTTTCTATGATCAGTGGTATAGCCTACATTAATTGAACCATATGAACCTCTGTAATATAGACTGGCGGCATTACCTGATTGTTTTTCTTTCTCTGATTTTTCGTAGCTGTAATCCTGAGAAATCATATAGTTCAGATTTTGTTGTTCCAGTAAAGAGCCGGATAATGTCATTGAATGCTGGCTGCTACCGTTGGTGTTATAAGCGGTATCATAATCTACCGATGCGCTGTGATTATCTGATGGCAGCCATTTATCCAGAGGAATACTGATATTGAATGAAAACACTTGATCATTATTAATACTTGAGCGATTACGATGGTAATTATAGCTCAATGACAAAGAGATATCATGAATATTAGAATTATAGGACATAGAATATGACTGATTCTTACGGGTTTTATCTTGCCAGTAATCTTGCTGCCAAGCCGATAATGAAAGACTGCCATATTGTCCTAAGCTTTGACCCATCGTTATTTGCATCCGGTTTTTAGGCGAGCTATTTCTGTTATTATCAGCAAATGGGTGGTTATTATTGGCATCGCTAAAGCTATAATAACCATTGGTATTGTAGCGATAACCTGCTAATGTCACTGTTGTATTGGTTTCAGTAAAACCTTTACTGTAGCGTATCTGATAAGATTGTCCTCTTTTCTTTTCTCCATTTGGAAAATGAGTTGCTGCATTGGTGACATCGATTGACACCGCCCCAATTTTTCCCAGATTATGCCCTAAACCTAATGCATGACTTTGATAGTCAGAAGAAACAATGACTCCACCATAAATGGTGGTGCTATCCCATAACCCGTAAATCGCTTCTGTCTGAATAAATCTTTTTTTACTGGCCTGTTTGCCACCACTGAATTTACCGATATTAGCAAAATATTTTATTTGACCGGTACGGATCATCAATGGTGAGGCAGCAAAGGGCTGAGTAAATTTTCTGACATTGCCATTTTCTTCATGAATGGATATTTCCAGATCACCATTCAGGTTACTGGGGTAAATATCGGTAATTTCAAAAGCGCCTGGTGGAACAAAAGTCTGATAAATAATATTATCTTTCTGGTGCACTTCTACTCTTGCGTGAGTCATCGCAATACCGCGGACAACAGGCGCAAACCCTTGCTGGCTATCGGGCAACATTTGGCTATCAGACATCAATTTAATGCCATTAAAAGTGAAACTATCGAATACCATGCTATCGGTGGATGTTTCACCCAATACCAGCCGAGATCTCAATGAGCGAATATCCCGTTCAGCATAGGCTTTAAGCGATTGCCATTCAGATGTTGTACCCGTATGGTTGTAGTAACTATTATGACGAATTCGCCACGGACCTAAATTAAAACCACTACGTAAATTCAGATATTGATTCTGTTCACTTTGATTTTTATTCCAGGATTGCATTCCTGTCAGATGGTAATTGGTGAAAAACATAGGCAGACCATCATCCCATTGATCAGGAGAGATATCTCCCCTGATTTGTGATTGCATGGCGGCCTGAGGAAAATTTAGGTTCAAAGTAAGCTGACTTAAATCCAGTTCTGCTGATGCATGTTGGATATATTTTTCTGGTTGAGAAATGATTTCTTGTTCAGCAAGTGATGCTAATTCAGGGAAGCTTGTTATTTTTACCCCGATTTCTTTCAGTAAACGGATAGATAATTCAGGACAAAGTTTCTCACCACAGTCAATAAAGGATAGGCTTTTAATGCCAATATCCTTTTTATTGACGATAACGTTAACTTTATAGACACCAGGAATGTAGGAGTCAGTTTTTGCCAGACTCTCCAGATTAATATTTTCTCTGTCTTCGTCTGATAATTGTAATGCATTGATATCGAAATACAGCTCCGCATATGCTGGCAACGATAAACAACAAATCATTAAAGCAAAACTGATTATTCTTTTCACAATACACTCATCAGACAATATTATCAGAAATTAAACTGGCGCTCTTCTGTTGTGCCACCGTAATCATTGATAGCAGTCAGAATTACGCTTTTTATGCCATTTTTGGTTGCAAATACTTTATGACTAAAAGGAGGAATAAATCCGGGTCTGGGTATTAATGTTCCGTCAATTTTCATCTCATTAAGATTAACGTAATAAGCTGTGGGGTTAGTTAATTGAACACCATTGGCATTACGTGATGCTGCCAAACGATTAATGGCATCATTAGCATCGTTATCAGATAGCCCTGATGGACGATAAATCAGTTTGATAATGTTTTTTATCGTGATGATCATCTTGCTATTGTCATTTTTTTCAACTGCCGGAATCGCATTGACATTGAGTAAAAATATCGATTCACGATCCGCTGGCAGATGATTGCCGATATATGAAACACGGATTTGGTGCTCGCTCTCTTTCGACATCTTAAACAATGGCGGGGTAATAACGAACGGTACTTTATTTTGGCTATTATCGATATTATCTACCCATGATTGTACAAGGTAAGGTCTTTCTATATCCGAGTTGGTGATAGAAATCGAGGCTTCTTTTTGTGAGCCATTATAGATCAGGCGAGTTCCACCTAAAGTAATCCCTGCTTGTACTTGTCCCATAAAAAAGACAAGCAAAAAGGGAGTAATAAAGCGAAGCATTTTTACTCCTTTAGTTATAAATAATATTTTGTTAAGTTAGCTTTAATAAAGTATTTAGCTTATTTTATGGGTATATAAGTGTGAAGTTTACGTCTGAATTAATAGTACCATGACCTATTGTAGCATGGGTTGATTGTAATTTTGCTATAAGAGGGATGCTGGTATTTCCTCCTGTGATTTTATAACCAGATACTTTTTCGTTGGCATTTATTTTAGTTGTATTATCATCTTTAGTGAGCTGAATACCGACGCCGGAAACGTTTGAAGAGTACAAATTACGATCATCGGAGTTTGGAGTACCGAAAAATTGGATATCTATATCTGAACCGGGGCAATTGGTTAAATCAATTTTAAATAACTGAGAAGCTACTATGGTTCCCGTTGCGTTCTTAAATCTTTCTTTTGGTATTTTGCCAAAATTAACTTCTTGAATTCCTTTACTACCGCTGCTAATAGTACAGCCGTTCGCAAGGATAGTACCTCGGAATTTAATTGTTCCATCATAAGATAACGCACTGAAACTACTGAAAACTGCTGATACCGTCACTAAAGAAGCCAAAATAAAATTCTTTTTCATTTAAAAACGCCTTACCTTAATAAATATGTTTTTTAGTCTTGTCTATCCAATAAAAATATATATCTGACCATTAGGATAGTTTAATGGTTGATAATATCATTGAAGTCATTTTTATCATGGTATAGAATGCAATCGCATTTTTAACCATTTTTTACATATATTTTTAGTTTATCATAAATTAGTCATTGTTTCTCACCATGTTATAGTCTGTGTATTTATATTGTTGATAATAAATTTATGATATTGATTTTTGATATAGAAAAGAATGGTTTTTTCTCTGAGATATCATCTATTCTTGTAAGCTTATTCGTGTTGTTAGTAATAATTCTTATTTTTATTAAGATGTTTAAAACCCTACGACACGATAAGCCCCGTGTTAATATACCCGTTATCTTTCAAGTTGCCTCTTTGTTGGCTGTACTCACTCACCCCGGTCACATAGTTATCTATGCTCCCAAGGATTCGCTCCCTTGCCGTCGCGATGCATCTTGAAATCCATAGGGTATAACAAAATTCTTTTAATGTATTGCTAATAACGTAGTGAAAAGTGCTTATAGGCAAGGTACATAGTACATCATATGGATAGATTCATCTTCACTATTTTTATTGAAATGGAGATTCAATAGCGATATTAATAAAAGTAGTCTATAGCTACTCAACGCACTAGTATCTTACTCAAAGAAAGTGAATATTCTGATTGGGCAAACCGTAATATGTAATGCCATCGCATTAATGATATTAATACGATCGGATAAACTGCCATCTTAACCACAGTTAAGATAACGAAAATTTCTTCTTATTTTTCTTAGAACCTTAAGTTGATTTCCAATTCAGAATTTCGTCTTTGCTTTAGTTTTATTCTCACTCGATGGAAAGTAGTATTAACTAAAATATGATCTTTTTCAACAATTTAAACAAAAAAATAGTATTTTTTTTGAAATTAATTAAAATTTCTTTCTATTTCATTGTGTTATAAAATTAAATTAATCGATTGATTGAGTTAATTTAATCAAGAAATAATAATGATGTTTATTTAATGTCTTATTTTTCATCATGATATAAATTAGACAAATTGATTCATTTTTGTCTTATTATTAATTCGGATATTCTATTGCTATCGATGTGGCTGTATATTTCATCGTCAAAATCATTAATCACAGTTTTAGTCATGGAAGAAATTAATTGAGCTGGAACTGCGGCGTTAACAGATGTCATCTATGTGGTGTATACATATACATTTAGCGTTTCTGTTTGGTGGAGTGACATCGAAACAGTTAACAAGTTACTGCGCATTCGCATGAGTAAGTGTAAATAACTTTACCTACAGCTTGTAATTTTTTGTTTAACGCGGCGGCTAAATGGCATATTCCACCATCACTGACAATGATCAGATCGGTACTGTTGAGAAGTGATAAAAAAGAGTGTAATGATTGGCATTCTACTATTTGAGTTTGGTCTCTTATCATTGCAGATAATTTCTCAGCATTTGATCTGTCATGTCGAAGAGTGGAGATAATAAATCTCACATTTGGAAAATAATTTCTAAACATTTTTGGGTCCCTAAACGCCATAAAAATAGATTATTCAGTTTCATGGGGGTGGGTTTTGCTGAAATGGCGATATCAAAATGTAATTTACGCCATTTCAATGCGGTTCCCAGAGTCGTAATATATTTATTTCCTCTGGGAATAATATGTATACCCGTTATCTTTCAAGTTGCCTCTTTGTTGGCTGCACTCACTCACCCCGGTCACATAGTTATCTATGCTCCCGGGGATTCACTCCCTTGCCGTCGCGATGCATCTTGAAATCCATTGGGTATATTGTAACTTCAGGGCAAAGATAATCAGCTAATTCCTTATTGTTAGATTCGATAAATAGATGGATCTCTGCTATGGGAAATTTATATTGTAAATATTTGATTAATGGTTGAGTGCAAATTAAATCACCAAGGCCATTACGGTGTAAAATTGCAATTTTCATTTGTTGTTAACTAACATATGGGCAAATAGTGCTAATAATATTGTAACTTTCGATACCATGAAGTGGTCATGGTAACTTTTGTATCCGTAAATTGCATATCGTAATTAATACGGAACTCCCTGAAATCGCTTACATCGAGCTTATCATAATTGGGGAACAAGCTTAGCTACTGTTGGAGGGTAATGTTCTGTTGCCCTGGTAAAAGCATGATATGAGGCAGGTGTTCTACCTAACATGCAACAGTTTCAGGTGGGGATATAAAAAAGGTCATTCCGTCTCATCTGTTATCTGAATGCTGTGTGCTGTACCAAGATCTGCAAAACATAAACATTAATGTCACTAAGCAACGAATTGATAAAGGGTTTCAAGATCTGATGTTATAGAATATCATCAAAATCAGATCTGAAATTGACCAATTTAGCCGTAACTTATTTAACCAATTTAAACGTGGATCTATCATGACAAATAGAAATGTTATCTGGTTAGTAAGGCCTGTAGGCTATCAGGCCATTTTGAAACGTTGCCCTAGCTGTGAAGTAAAAAAGGAGTTTTATCCAGCCGGCACTTTTAGGGTTAATGCGCAAAAAAAAGTTTTAGATGTGTGGAACATCTATAAATGTGAAAAATGTGATTACACTTGGAATATTGATATTTTTTCCAGGATTCATGTAAACAAATTGGAAAGCAATTTGTATGAACGGTTTTTGCACAATGATCAAGATGAAATACGGCGATATGCTTTTGATTATCGAGTATTGGCAAAAAATAGAGCCGAACTCGGCGCTGCTCCTGACTTTATCATAGAAGGTAAAGAGCTTCAGGATATCACCCAAATTCCAGCGGCAGAGATCACAATTCAGCTTGAATATCCCATTCCTATCAGATTGATCTCAATCTTGACCAAAAAGCTTTCATTGTCACGTAGTCGAGTGGCTAGGCTCGTTAATCAAGGCACTATTCAGGGGGTAACTGAAACGGAATTAAATAAAAAGTTAAAGCGAGATATCACTCTTAGTATTAACGTTAACAATTTATTGCAAGAATATGATAGTTATTGCGTCTAAATGACGCCAGATTTTCTGGAGATGACATATACCCTATGGATTTCAAGATGCATTGCGACGGCAAGGGAGTGAATCCCCGGGAGCATAGATAACGATGTGACCGGGGTGAGTGAGTGCAGCTAACAAAGAGGCAACTTGAAAGATAACGGGTATAGCAGTAAGAATGGATGAATGAAATGAATATGATAAAGAAATGGTGGGTGCTCACTGCTGTTTCAGTCGCGTTATCGCTGGTTGCTATCGATATGACAGTGTTATATACCGCGTTACCGAGTCTGACCCACAGTTTGGGGGCGAATACAACGGAAAAGTTATGGATAGTGAATATCTATCCTCTTGTCGTCTCTGGGCTGTTGCTAGGCGCGGGTACCTTGGGAGATCGCATTGGGCATAAACGGTTGTTTGTTTATGGTCTCATCATCTTTGGCTTCTCATCCTTGATAGCGGCCTACTCTTATTCGCCAGAAATGTTGGTTGTTTTTCGGGCATTATTAGGGGTTGGCGCGGCAATAATGATGCCTGCCACATTGTCGATTATCGCTTTGACATTTGAAGATGAAGATGAGAAATCATTTGCCATTGGGATTTGGACAGCGGTTGCCTCTGGCGGCGCGGCAATAGGTCCCCTGATTGGCGGCTTATTGCTTGAATATTTTTGGTGGGGATCAGTGTTTCTGATCAACGTTCCTCTGGTGATTGTGACATTAATTCTGTCGTGGTTGTTTGTCCCAACGGCGAGAACAGATTCGTCTCATCCGTGGGATCTTATTGGCTCATTGCAGATCATGGTTGTCTTGATAAGTTTCGCCTATGCCATCAAGGAGTTTGCCAAACAAGATCCCTCCTATATCGGGATATTGGTCACTTTCACCTTGACGATAGGTTTTCTGGCGCTGTTTATTCGACGGCAGAAACGTAGTGTGCATCCATTGATTGACTTTAACCTTTTTAAAAGCCCAGCCTTTTCATCTGCGGTTATCTCTGGGCTAGTGGCTTCCGCCTGTTTGATGGGTATTAATTTGGTGTTAAGCCAGCGTTTGCAATTGGTATTGTCATTAACACCTTTGCAAGCCGGGCTCTATTTTCTGCCTTTTTCATTGGGTGCGATTGTCGCAAGTCCTGTGAGTGGTTGGATTCTTCCTCGTTTAGGCAGTGAACGATTCCTCATTACCTCTTTGCTGGTGTATGCCTTTGCCATACTGGCTCTCATGGCGAGTTTCTCAATGTCTCTACCTGTGCAGGTAGTTTGCTTTTTTGTGCTGGGGACATGTATCGGGGCAACAATGACTGCGGCGTCCAGTACTATCATGCAGGCTGTACCGCCAAATCGGGCAGGTATGGCGGCGTCCGTTGAAGAGGTTTCCTATGAATTGGGCGGTGGGTTGGGCATTGCTATCATGGGTAGTATTATGTCAGTCATCTATAGCTATTTTATTGAAATTCCAGTAAATTCTCCCATCTACGATGCGGCTAAAGATGGTATTGATGGCGCGTTGACTGCGGCTAAAGGAATGGCGCCGGATGCGGGGCAGGCTTTGGTAAGTCTTGCTAAGTCAGCGTTCGACGATGCTGTTTTTTCTGTGATGGGCGCTGCGTCCCTGCTTCTCCTGATAATAGCGGTGTTGGTATGGTTCAATTTTCGTCGCTCCTCACTGAGTGATACATCTCATGCTGCGATTCATCGTCAGTGAAATCGGTGAGCAGGATTGATTGTACCAGTCGTTTCTTAATAGGAAGCTAATGGTTGAATAAGGGAACCGCTTTTTTGCTGGTTCCCTTCCTCATTTAGCTTCATGGGCACGCTTGGGTTTTGCCTTGATATTCAACCCGGTGACCTTTTTTTATTCACTCCAGACATTGATAGCGATTAATTAGCTGTTTTATGTGATATTTATCACATTTTTTCATGTTCATATGACAAATATCGTGATCTTGTGGTCATAATATTTAGAGAGTGAAATTCTCTGTTACTTGTCTCCACTCCATCCTACTCAGCTGGACGCGGTCTATTGTTCTCGCTAACGCCACGTATTAAATGATGGCTATTTTGCGCTGTCATTTTTTTACCGCGGAACAGACCGCCGCTATTTAAAAGAGCC